>NZ_JACOOT010000014.1:0-229965 GCF_014287535.1 Blautia segnis
CGAAGCGCCGCATTTTTCGGTAGATTTGTCAAGCGATTTTTGCAAAAAAGTGGGGGATTTTATAAAAAAAGGGATCTGAAAGTCTTGATTTTACTGGGCTGAAGATTCCGAGAGATTATATTGGAATTAAGGAGGAAATAGTTATGAGTAACGAAAAAAAGGGAAAAGAACTGAAACTGGACAATTTCAAAATCACAGGTGACATTATTAAATGGAATGGAAGCGTCATTAAGATCGCCAACATTTCTTACGTTACGAATGATAAGTTTGAACTGCCCGCTTTTCCGAAATTATCTGTGGTGCTGATTCTGTTTGGATTGCTCCTCAGATCTTTCAATACAGCTGCTTTTGCTGGATGTGTAGCGGCTGGTATTGCATGGATCCTTTACTGGTACTTTGAAAAAGAAGATTTAAAAAGCAAAACGCTTTTGACTCTGTCTATGAACTCTGGAACCCGCATTCCAATTCTGTTCACTGACGAAAATTTCCTTAAGAAGGTCCTCAATGTGCTGGAAGAAGTAATGAAGGCTGGAAGTATTGGCCATCAGAATATTACTGTAAATATCAAGGGCTGCGATATTCATGGCAATGCCAAAATCTTAACGGATATGGGAATTAAATAAGGATTCCGTGTAAACGTTGTTGACAGACAATATAAGTTAAGAATTGGAGGTATTGCAGCATGGCAATCAATATTAAGTTGAATGATGTTTCGATCAGTGATCATGCGAAAGTTATCACTGGAGTCAGGATGAGTGAAACAGCAGATTTTGATGTTCAGGCGGAGAAAGTAAAGGTGTATGGTGATGCACAGTTTCTCACAGACATGCAGATTGAATCTGTTGTGAAAAAGGCGGAGAATGCATTGCAGGAGCTGCCGGCATCTTCACCGGAGTATTCTTCGTTGAGAAAAATTGTGCAGAACAGCAAATCCAAGAATAAAAGAGAAGTGCTGAGAAAAATAGGCATTCATCTTGGAACCTTTACAGAAGGAGTACTGCAGAATATCATTGCAGATGTCATTAATGGCAGAATGTAAAATATTAAATAATGGTTGTTATTATGCAGACAGGGACTTTGGTTCCTGTCTGCAAATTTGGAGACAAGCTGGTAAATGAAAAAATTCTAAAATTTTTGAAAAAAGTTTACACAAACTGTAAATTATGTGGTATTATATAAATACAACTTCTCTTAGTTAGATGGTTAATTGATATTGGACCTCTCAATTACACCATAGATCTGAGAGAAGTTGTTTTATTATAACTCGAACGATGCGTCACGTGCTTTATGATTTGAGAGGTGTTGAAACATTTGGGTTTGACAGGAACACGAATTTGCTCATTCTCCTTTAATATGTTATAATGGCAAAACAGTTGTGATAAAAGTATAACTACGTAGTGAAAAGTAAGAAAGGGATTTACATGCCGAAAATATCTATCATAACCCCGGCTTACAATTGTGAAAAATATCTTCCGGATGCAGTGAAAAGCGTGCTTTCCCAGACATTTACGGACTGGGAACTGCTGATGATTGATGACTGCTCTAAGGACAATACGTACCGCTATATGAAGAAACTGGCGGAAAAAGATAAAAGAATTCGGATTTTTCAAAATAAGGTGAATTCTGGTTCTGCGGCTACTCGAAATTATGGCGTTCGTCTGGCAAGAGGGGAGTGGATCGCATTCCTGGACGGTGATGATCTATGGCGGGAGGATAAGCTGGAAAAGCAACTGGCTGTCATAGAGAGGAATCCAGAGGCAGAATTTTTGTTTACGGGCTCTGCGTTTATTGAAGATGATGGAATGACCATTGCGCATGTGCTTCACGTGCCAGAGCATGTAAGCCGCAGGAAATTGCTTGGTCAGAATGTGATTTCCTGTTCTTCCGTACTGATTCGCCGTGAACTTATGCTGGAATTTCCTATGCCTGAAGAAGAGGGCATTCATGAGGATTTTGCCACCTGGCTGGCGATTCTTGAGAAAGTTCCAAGGGCTTACGGTGTGGACGAGCCTCTGCTAATTTACCGTAAGGCGCTGGCTTCCAAATCCGGGAAAAAGGGAAAGTCTGCGCAAATGAACTGGCAGACTTATATAAAAGCTGGAGTTCCGTTGAAACAGAGAATTTTTTGTATGGCAAGCTATACCTTTCATGGATTGTGCAAATACTCTCTGCTCTGGTGGAGAAGCTATCGCCTAATGATGGGCAAAGAGCGGTTTAAGAAATTATTTCTTATGTTGATGACAGCACTGCTTCTTTTTCTGTGGACCTGGACTTTTTCCAGGGCATGGTTTGAGCAGTATAATTTCAAGCGGATTATTGGGCGTCGTTATTACTTTTGGGGTTATGTGGCGCTGTTGTCCTTGTATCTGGCTTTGAATATGCTGGTAGGCAAAGTATTTTCCGCTTTTCGTGTGATCCATCAGCAGTATGTAGAAGTGATTCTTTCCCATGCGTATACAGCAGTGCTGGTCAATGGCGGAACTTATTTGGAGTTGGCGCTGATTGGACGTTGGAAATTTATGGAGCATATTACGCCTATGCTGGCGGTGGCTCTTTTGAATTTCCTGATTGGAATTGTGTGGTCTGTAGTGGTTCGGTGGTTGTACGGCAATATTTACCCGGCACATGAAGTTTTGCTTATTTATGGAAAACAAAGCACCGCGCCTCTTGAGGCAGAACTGCAGAGGCGCAGTGGGAGATACCATTTGGGTGCCCGGATTTCCCTGGAAGAAGGACGGGAGCAGATTGCCCGTGAGATTATGCGTCATGAGTCGGTGATGTTAGGAGATATGTCAGCGGAAGACCGTGAGTTTTATATCCGTTTTTGTTATGAAAATAAGAAGCGGTGCTATTGTCAGACAAGCCTGTCGGATATTATGTTGATGAGTTCCGAGAAAGTTTCCTTGTCGGATATGACTTTGCAGCTGTTTCGTAACTGCGGGCTTACTGTGGAACAGAGAATGGCAAAGCGTATTTTTGATATCTGCTTTTCTGTGTTTGTGATGGTGTTGCTGTCCTGGCTGTATCTGCTGATTGCTTTTTATATTAAAGTGGTAAGAAGAAATCCGGTTTTGATAAAAAGGGAGTGTCTGACTAAGGATGGCAAGCATTTTTCGCAGTATAAATTTAATGGCAGGCATTTGCTTATAACAACGCATCTGGATGAACTGCCCCAGTTTTTTAATATTCTGCGGGGGGATATGTCTGTGGTAGGACCTTATCCGGAAACCGTTGAGAATGCGGTGAAATATGGGAAAAACCATCCGGAGTATTCCTACCGCCTTTCTGTAAAGGCAGGGCTTACTGGATACGCCAAGGTGCATAGCAAGTACAGCAGTTCCAGAAGCAATCGTCTGAAAATGGATTTTTACTATATTCAGAATTATTCTTTTGCTATGGATCTGGGAATATTGGCGGCGACTTTGAAGGTTTTATTTGAGCCGAAACGAAAATAAAAGAGTTTGAAAAATACTTAAGAGCGAAAAGGTCTAAAACAAGACCTTTCGCTCTTCTTTCATATATAATACAATCATTATGGGAGAGTCTATGCAAGTGGAGGAAATCCATTCGAAAGAAAGTATGGACTTACGGAATAGCGAAAAAGGAAGAAGCCTGGAGATGTGCTATACTGTTTTTAGTACAGTTTTGTGATTTTTGTCGATTTCTGTCGTATTAGTTATAGAGGGAAAGAGATTGAGAAATTGCGTTGTAGCTGTAAAAGTATGAAGCAGTTACACTGTAAAAGATAGGAAAAAAGCGAATGGGGATGTTGAGTGGTATGCAGAAGAATGATCTGAAAATGGAAAAATGTGTTGTGTCAAAACCGTATAATCCGGAAGAGAAGTGTGAGCAGCTGGTGGAGAATATTAAGCTGCTTTGTAAGGAGCGGGCAATTTCGTATTATGCACTGGCACAGAAGGCAGATATATCAACATCGGCCCTTCACTCTATGATGACCGGGAAAACAAAACCTTACATGTATACGGTTTATAAATTGTGCAATGCGTTGGAAATTCCGATTTCGGAGCTGCTGATTGATGAAGAATGTGAGGAAAAGGAAGTGCTTACATTTGATGAGCTGCAGATGCTGGCAGTTTACAGACAGCTTTCTGTGGGGGAGAAAGATCTGATCCATGATGTGGTGAAGCTTCTCCAGGGATATGAGGTTAAGAGAAAATAAGGCAGACAGGAAAATAGGCCGTGAGATAGGGAAAACGGATTTTGGAAATATTTTTTACATAATATAGGTAGAAATAAAATACCCCGGAAGCAGATTGTCAGGATTTCGTCAAGGAGATACTGGATAATCTGCTTCTGGGGTGTTTTTATTATATAAATCTTATTTGGCTCGTCTGGTACATCATAAATTAAGTTTCGACAGCGGTGATGCAAAGGAACCGCGCATCTATTTAATTTATTCCTCAAACTCCGCAATCACCACATACCCGCTAAGCGGCGCCTTTTCCACGCTGACGATAGTGCCTTCCTTGGCTTTGATTCGCTGGGAATTGGGGTAGCAGCCGGACATGGCAACAGCGGGCTCGATGATGTAGCTGTAGTTCATGTATGACTGATATTCGGTGATCTGAACCTTATCTCCGGGTTTCACCAGACCTGGACGTTCCATTTTGAAGCTTTCCTGACGCATGAAAATTCCTTCTTTCTTTATTTGACACATTTTTTGTTTTGGAGTCTGTTTGAAAAAGCATTTCCGTAAAGTGTGACACACATCTTGCAGAAAGTCTTTTTCAGATATGCTTTAGAATGTTACTGTTCACTCCGTGCCCAGCAACACGCTTCGCGATGCACAGAAAGACGAACCTTCTTGTGCATTGCACAAGAAGTAGCGTTTGCTGCGCAAACTTAATTCTCGGGTTTTCTGTGAACTTTGTTCACACAAAACACCTCGCGGAATATTACCTATGAACAGTAACTTTAGAATACCACAAAACCCCAAATTTGTCATCCAGGCTTGTAAGTTTCCGGGAAGATTATTATAATGAATTTTAAAGGAGTACCAAAGCAGTCCACGGAATCAAATTAACTTGGAGGAAAACATTTATGCCATCAGACCGAACCAGGGAACTTTACCAGGCGTTGCAGGAAAAAGGCTACCCGGATGCCTTTTGCCGGGAAATTGCCTATAAATATATGAACACAGATTATACAGCCACCCGCATGTTAGGCTATCTTTACCGTGTCACCAGCCCCAGAATGGAGGATGTGGCAGATGAGATGCTTGCCATTTTAAGCGACCGGGATGCCATTATGCAGAAGAAAGAATTAGAGCACGCCCAGGCCACCATCAATGATGTTTATGAAAAAGGGTTGAATCACTAAATTCTCGCTCTTCGTTCACAAAATCATCATAAACATCTGCTAACATGAAGATATCAGGGTCAAAAGGTCAAAAAGCCGTTCATGCTTGCATGATAAGGCTTTTGAACTTGGTAGGGGCAAAATACTTTTTGACTCTAACATCCAAGAAAAAAGAGGAGGAAGAGATTTATGGACACATTAAAAATCCTTGTAGTAGACGATGAAAGCCGTATGAGAAAGCTTGTAAAAGACTTTCTGACTAAGAAAAATTTCCAGGTTCTGGAAGCCGGAGACGGCGAGGAAGCCATGGATGTATTTTATAAAGAAAAAGATATTGCACTGATCATTCTGGACGTGATGATGCCGAAGATGGACGGCTGGGAAGTATGCCGTGAGGTCCGCAAGAATTCCAAAGTGCCGATTATCATGCTGACTGCAAGAAGTGATGAGAGAGATGAGCTTCTTGGCTTTGACCTGGGCGTGGATGAGTACATATCCAAACCGTTCAGCCCCAAGATTCTGGTAGCCAGAGTGGAGGCAATCCTTCGCCGTACCGGACAGACAGGCGTTGAGGATGTGCTTTCTGCCGGCGGTATTGTAATCGACAAGGCAGCACACCTTGCAACCGTGGATGAGAAGCCTATGGACCTTAGCTTCAAGGAATTTGAGCTTCTCACCTATTTCCTGGAGAACCAGGGAATTGCCCTTTCCAGGGAAAAAATCCTGAATTCGGTATGGAATTACGATTACTTCGGAGACGCAAGAACCATTGACACCCATGTCAAGAAGCTGAGAAGCAAAATGGGCGAAAAAGGCGAATACATCAAAACCGTATGGGGAATGGGCTACAAGTTTGAGGTAGAGTGATGAAGAAACCAAAGAAAATCCGATCCATAAAGCACCAGATCACGTTTACGTTTATCGGGCTTATGCTCCTTTCCATTCTGACGATTTCCATTATCAATGGCGTATTTCTGGAGAAATATTATGTGGCCCAGAAGACGGAAACTTTGCTGGATGCCAAGGATGTATTAAGCCAGATTGATACCGATTCCCTGACAGAAGATGATGGGGAAAGTGAGCAAGAGTCACTGCCCTCGGAAATTGTCCAGTCCAGCTCCCGAAACAATCTGACCTGGGTACTGATCAACGAGGACAACACCAGGTATCTGTGCTGGCCGGAAAATGAGGATCAGCTGCGAAGCAAGCTGTTTTTCGGCTATGCCAGTGACTTGGATATGGACAACGGCAAGGGCAAAACCCTGAAAGAAACAGATGACTGCGTGGTTCAGCAGGTGCACGATCGTTTTGTGGGAATGGACTATGTGGAATGCTGGGGAAAGTTTGACAATGGCAATTATTTCCTGATTAGAAGTCCCCTGGAAAGCATTCAGGAGAGTGCGAACATTTCCAATAAATTTTATTTCTTTGTAGGAATTGTCATTATTGTTATAAGCGGAATGTGTGTGATGGCGGTAACCAGACGGCTGACCAAGCCGATTTCTGAGCTGACCGAGCTTTCCCGTAAGATGACAGATCTTGATTTCGAGGCAAGATATAAGAGCAAGGCGGGAAATGAGATCGATGTGCTGGGGGATAATTTTAACAAAATGTCCAGTCAGCTGGAGAACACCATTTCCGAACTGAAGTCGGCCAATAATGAACTGCAGAAGGATATTGCGGATAAGGTGAAAATTGATGAGATGCGAAAGGAATTCCTGGATAACGTATCCCATGAATTGAAGACTCCCATTGCACTGGTACAGGGCTATGCAGAGGGCCTGAAGGAGAATATCAATGATGACCCGGAAAGCATGGATTTCTACTGCGATGTGATCATTGATGAGGCCTCCAAGATGAACAAGCTTGTGAAGAATCTTCTGACCTTGAATCAGCTGGAGTCCGGCAAGGATGCGGCTGTGATGGAGCGTTTTGACCTTACAGCGCTGGTAAACGGCGTATTGTCTACCATGGACATTATGATCCGCCAGAAAGAAGCCAGTGTAATTTTCAATGAAAAAGAGCCCATCTATGTGTGGGCAGACGAGTTCAAAACCGAAGAGGTTGTGACCAACTATGTAAGCAACGCCCTGAACCATCTGGACGGAGAGAAGATTGTGGAAATCAAGATCCTGAAGCTGGAAACCCAGGTGAAGGTAACCGTATTTAATACCGGAACACCGATCCCGGAGGCAGATCTTCCCAACCTGTGGAACAAGTTCTACAAGGTAGACAAGGCCCGCACCAGAGAATACGGCGGCAGCGGCATTGGACTTTCCATTGTAAAAGCAATCTTGGAAGGCATGAATCAAGAATACGGCGTACAGAATTTTGACAACGGTGTGGAATTCTGGTTTACTCTGGATCGGAAATAGCCAGATAAGCACAGTTTGTATTTGTGATTTTTAATAAAAAAAGCAACAGGATTTCGACAGGACAGGACAAACTAACAAAACAGGCGGCAGCAGGGAATTCGCTCTTTGCAACCGCCTGTTTTTGCGCTATACTGTAAGAATGGATTAGAAAAAACGACAACAGGAGGAGCCCGAATGATAGGTATAATTGATTATGACGCCGGCAACATAAAGAGTGTGGAAAAAGCTCTTCATTATCTGGGAGAGCAGACAGTGGTTTCCAGAGATCCCCAGGTGCTTTTGCACGCGGATAAAGTGATTCTTCCGGGAGTGGGAAGCTTTGGAGACGCCATGAATAATCTGAATAAATTCGGTCTTGTTCCTGTCATCCGCCAGATCGCGGACCAGAAGACACCGTTTCTTGGAATCTGTCTGGGGCTTCAGCTTTTGTTTGAGTCCAGTGAGGAGACTCCAGGCGTGGAGGGACTTGGACTTTTGAAAGGCAGGATCGTGAAGATTCCGCCAGCAGAGGGACTTAAGATTCCCCACATGGGATGGAATTCCCTTCATCTTCAAAATGACGGACGGCTGTTTCAGAGCATCCCGGAGCAGACATACGTATATTTTGTCCATTCCTATTATCTGCAGGCCGAGGATCCCCAGATCGTGAAAGCAACCACAGAATACGGCGTGACCATTCATGCTTCTGTTGAGAAAGACAATATTTTTGCCTGCCAGTTTCATCCGGAGAAGAGCAGCAAATATGGTCTTAAGATTCTGGAGAACTTCGCAAAGCTTGGGAAGGAGGCATAAGGATGTTTACGAAGAGAATTATTCCCTGCCTGGATGTGAATAATGGGCGAGTGGTGAAAGGCGTGAATTTCGTAGATCTGAAGGATGCCGGAGACCCGGTGGAGATCGCCAAGGCATACGATGCGGCTGGAGCGGATGAGGTGGTATTTCTTGACATTACAGCCTCCTGCGAGCAGCGTGACACTGTGGTGGATATGGTGCGCAAGGTGGCGGCTAATGTGTTTATTCCTTTTACAGTCGGCGGCGGCATTCGTACTGTTGATGACTTCAAGAGGCTTCTTCGGGAGGGCGCAGACAAGATTTCCGTGAACTCTGCGGCTATTGACCGTCCGGAACTGATCCGGGAGGCAGCGGACAAGTTCGGAAGCCAGTGCGTGGTGGTTGCTATTGATGCCAAACGGCGTGAGGACGGCGGATGGAATATTTACAAGCACGGCGGACGTCTGGATACAGGCATTGATGCCATAGAGTGGGCGAAGAAGGTGGAGGCTCTTGGAGCCGGGGAAATCCTTCTTACCAGTATGGACTGCGATGGTACCAAGGCAGGATATGACATCCCTCTTACCAGAGCGGTGGCTGACGCGGTGTCCATTCCGGTGATCGCTTCTGGCGGCGCGGGAACTCTGGAGCATTTCTATGAGGGACTGACAGAAGGCGGCGCGGATGCAGTGCTGGTGGCTTCTTTGTTCCACTACAAGGAACTGGAGATATCCCAGGTAAAGGATTATCTTGCGGGAAAAGGCGTTCCGGTGAGAAGATAACAATACAATAAGATGAGGTGACTGGTAAATGGGTCAAATTTCAGGAGACTGGCAGGTGGCTTTAAAGGATGAATTTCATCAGCCTTACTATGCCAAATTATATAAAACAGTGATGGAGGAATATCGCACGAAGAAGATTTTTCCGCCGCCCCAGGATATGTTCAATGCGTTTGAATTCACACCGTTAAATGATGTGAAGGTTGTAATTCTGGGACAGGATCCTTATCACAATGACGGACAGGCCAATGGCCTGTGCTTTTCCGTGCGTGAGGATGTGGAGATTCCGCCCTCTCTGGTGAATATTTATAAGGAACTTCACAGTGATCTGGGATGCTATATCCCGGACAATGGCTGCCTGGAGAAATGGGCGAAGCAGGGAGTTCTTCTTCTGAACACAGTTCTGACTGTGCGTGCCCATCAGGCCAATTCCCACAGGGGAATCGGCTGGGAACAGTTTACAGATGCGGTGATCCGTACCTTGAACGACCAGGACCGTCCTATTGTGTATCTTCTCTGGGGAAGACCTGCCCAGACGAAGAAAGCCATGTTATACAATCCGAAGCAGCTGGTGCTTACCGCTGCACATCCAAGCCCGCTGTCTGCGTCAAGAGGATTTTTCGGATGCAGGCATTTCAGCCAGACCAATGAATTTCTGGAGAAAAACGGGCTTGCCCCCATTGACTGGCAGATTGAAAATATTGCAAAGGAAAATTAAGATATGGGGAAAAAGAATGACAATACACTTGTAAAAAATGCATCATTCCTGATGATCGCAGCGCTGATTTCCAAGATCATCGGAATGCTTTATAAAAGTCCGCTTTCCAATACCCTTGGAAACAGCAGTATGGGTCTTTTTAACTATGCCCAGAATGTTTATTTTATTCTGCTGATGATTGCCTCCTTCAGTATTCCGCAGGCGGTTTCCAAGATCATGGCGGAGAAGCTGGCTTTTAAGCGCTACCGGGATGCACAGAAGGTTTTCCACTGTGCTCTTCTTTATGTTGCGGCAATGGGCGGCGTTGTGGCGCTGTTCTGTTTCTTTGGTTCCTCCATTCTGGTGCCAGAGTCTATGTCCGGTGCAAGATTGGCTTTGAAAATGCTGGCGCCGACCATTTTCCTGTCTGGAATTCTGGGTACCTTCCGCGGGTATTTTCAGGCGTATCGTAATATGCTGCCGACTTCCTTGTCTCAGATTGTGGAGCAGTGCTTTGTAGCTGTTTTTGCCATTCTGATGTCCAGTGTGATGCTGAATCGGTTCAGCGGGGCAGAGGAGTCTGTGCGAAATGCATGGGGAGCCGCTGGTGCGACTATGGGAACCGGTGCGGGAGTTGCTTCTGCGCTTTTGTTCATGCTCTTTGTGTATGGCGTCAATAAGAAGACGATTAATAAGAGACTGGCTCGTGACACCAATTCACGGGATGAGGCCACTGGCGAGGTCATGAAAAACATTGTCCTCATTGTTATGCCTATTATCCTCAGTTCTTTTATTTATAATGTAAATGGATTTATCAATAGTTATATGTATTCCGGCATTCAGGGATTTAAGGGGATCGACCACGATACTATCACAAGCCTGTATGCGGAGTATGGCTATTATATGACTCTGATCAATATTCCGCTGACCCTTGCAAGTACAGCGCCTACTTCCATGATTCCGGAGGTTTCCGCACAGTATGCCAAGCATGATATGGACAGCGCAAGAGATAAGATCGACCGGGCTACCTGGATCAGTATGTTTATTTCTATTCCATGTGCAGTTGGTCTTGCAGTCCTTGCCGGACCGATTACCAGGCTTCTGTTCCCAAGAACGGAAGGGGCAGCAGCGCAGCTGATGATGCTTGGTGTCATCACCATCATCCTCAACGGAAATTCCAATATTTCCAACGGCGTGCTCCAGGGAATCGGCAAGCCCAATATTCCGATGATCAATGCGGCCATTGCCCTGGTGGTGGATGTGATTGCCATGGCAATTCTGCTTCTGGTGACGGACCTTGGAGTTTATTCCATTGTCATTGCTATGATTATTTATGCAGTTGTCATGTGTCTGCTTAATGAGCGTGCCATGAAGAAATACATGGAGTATAAGAATCCGTGGAGAAGCGCGTATTTAAATCCGCTGCTTGCATCTGTGCCTATGGCAGCTGTTGCCGGATTCTCCTACTACGGAATCTACAAACTGATCCGTTCCAATTTCATCAGTCTTGGAATCGCAGTTGTCCTTGGAATGATTGCTTACTTCATCGTATACCTTGCCGTAAGCAAGCCCTCCGACGAACAATTCGCCATGATGCCCGGCGGCGCCTACCTGAAGAAAATCGCGTCTAAATTACCATTTTGAAATGAGAAAAAGCCAGGCGGACGCATTTCGGCAATTGATATTCCACGCAGGTCGGTGCAACACCCCAGTGAACTAACGATCAACTGTCGAAATGCTGTGTATTGGCTAGAGCGTGTTTGAAAAATCATTCCCGCAATCTGCACGCCCCACTTTGCGTGAGATTTTGCCCGAATTCGGTTGCCGTAGCCCGCTACGGCGCCCTCATCCGGACAAAATCTCCCACAAATTGTGACGCACATCTTGCAGAAAGCCTTTTTCAAACACGCTCTAGTGTGTAAACGAAATAGAATAAAAAATCCCCGTTATCATGAGCATGCAATTTTTGCAAATCTTATGGTAACGGGGATTTTTATATATAATTAATTATTCAAACATATTAATAGCTATCATACTACACGCTATTTCCAATTTCAAGCACACAGCGTTTTCACAGCCGCTACTCCTAAGCAGGTCATTTCAGGTGCGCCCTTAATGGAGGTGAAATTTTACGCGTTCTTCGCCTCTTCCTCCGCCTTCAAATTCTTCTGCGCAGTAGAAAGCATCAGCTTAATACGGTTCAGCTGGTTAACCTCACTTGCACCTGGGTCGTAGTCGATGGCTGCAATATTTGCCTTCGGATACTGTCGTCGGATTTCCTTGATAACGCCCTTTCCTACAATGTGGTTTGGCAGGCAGGCAAATGGCTGGATGCAGACAATATTGGGAACGTTGTCGTGAATCAGTTCCATCATTTCACCTGTAAGGAACCATCCCTCGCCGGTCTGGTTGCCCTCAGAAACAATGGGGCGGGCCATTTTTGCAAGGTCACGGATATCGGCTGTGGGGTGGAAATGACGGCTTTCTGCAAGTGCTTCGTTTGCAGCCTTTCTTACCCAGTCAATAGCTTTGATGCCCATATTTCCAAAGAAGGCCTTGGACTTCTTGAAACCAAGGTTATCTGCCTTAAAGTTCTGGTTATAGAAGCAGTAAGACATAAAGTCGATCAGATCCGGCACAACCGGCTCAGCGCCTTCAGCCTCCAGAAGCTCTGCAAGGTGATTGTTTGCAGCCGGAAGGAATTTCACCAGGATCTCTCCTACAATTCCTACACGAGGTTTCTTCTCGTCACTGATGGGAATGGTATCAAAATCATGAACCATCTCACGGCACATTTTCTTAAACTGGCTGTGGCTTAAGGAGCCTCCGGAAACAAAAGCGATCACACGCTTTTCCCAGATCTTGTGCTTTCGGTTTACAATGCCCTTCTCAAGCTCATAGGGACGCATGCGGTAAATACACTTCATCAGAATGTCGCCGAATACTGCAGCGTAAACAACAGCTTTCACAAGTGGAAGAGTGAGCTTAAAGCCAGGGTTGCTCTCCAGACCGCTTAAGTTAAGGGAAATAACCGGAATCTGCTCCATGCCGGCCTTCTTAAGGGCGCGGCGGATAAAGGCAATGTAGTTGGAGGCACGGCAGCCGCCGCCTGTCTGGGACATGATAACAGCTGTCTTGTTCAGGTCATATTTGCCGGATAAAAGAGCATCCATAATCTGTCCTACTACGATCAGGGAGGGATAGCAGGCATCGTTGTTTACATATTTCAGACCTACATCAACGGCGTGCTTGTTGTCATTTGGAAGAACCTCCAGATGATAGCCATTTGCATTAAAGGCAGCCTCAAGCAGGGAAAAATGTACCGGAGACATCTGTGGACACAGGATGGTGTAATCCTTTCTCATCTCTTTGGTAAAGGAAACCTTCTCAATAGAAGCCGGGCGGATAGTGCGCTCCTTCTTCTGTGCATCCTTGGCACGAAGAGCTGCCAGAAGAGATCTGACACGGATTCTGGCTGCACCAAGGTTGTTGACCTCGTCAATCTTCAGGCAGGTATAAATCTTGCCGCTGCCGTCCAGAATCTCATAAACCTCATCCGTGGTAACTGCATCCAGTCCGCATCCAAAGGAGTTCAGCTGGATTAAATCCAGGTCATCTCTTGTCTTAACAAAGTTTGCAGCTGCATACAGTCTGGAGTGGTACATCCACTGGTCATTGACACGAATAGGACGCTCTACCGGAACCAGATGGGAAACAGAATCCTCAGTAAGGACTGCGACTCCGTAGCTGTTGATCAGATCCGGGATACCGTGGTGGATCTCCGGGTCAATGTGGTAAGGACGTCCTGCAAGGACAATTCCTCTTCGTCCTGTTTCCTTCAGATACTGAAGAGTCTCCTCGCCCTTTTTCTCAATGTCCTTATGTACGGCATCCATTTCTTCCCAGGCTTTGTGAGCTGCTGCTTTCACCTCAGCAGCCGGGATATCCGGGAAAATCTCAGTGAGGCGCTTGGTCACGATTTCCTCGGAGGTCAGTGCCAGGAATGGGTTCATAAAGGTAATGGACGGATCATGAAGCTCGTCCACGTTGTTCTTAATGTTCTCTGCATAGGAGGTAACGATCGGACAGTTGTAATGGTTGACTGCGTCCGGGAATTCGTTGCGCTCGTAAGGAATGCAGGGGTAGAAAATAAATTTCACACCATTTCGAAGCAGCCAGGTCACATGTCCGTGGGCAAGCTTGGCAGGATAGCACTCGGACTCACTTGGAATGGACTCGATTCCAAGTTCATAAATCTTTCTGGTGGAGGTAGGGGAAAGCACTACCTGATATTTCAGCTCTGTAAAGAAGGTATACCAGAAAGGATAATTCTCAAACATATTCAGTACACGCGGGATACCTACCTTGCCTCGCACTGCTTTCTCCGGGGAAAGCGGTGCGTAGGAGAACAGACGCTTGTACTTATATTCGTAAAGGTTCGGGATATGATCCTTATTTTTCTCCTTGCCGATACCGCGCTCGCAGCGGTTTCCGCTTACAAACTGGCGTCCGCCTGTGAATTTGTTGATGGTAAGACGGCAGTTGTTGGTACATCCGTGACAGTTGGCCATGGAGGTGGTGTATTTCAGCTCATTGATCTTGTCAATGGAAAGCATGGTGGTCTCGCGGCCTTCTGCGTGATAACGCTCCTTGGCAATCAAGGCAGCGCCGAAAGCACCCATGATTCCGGCAATATCCGGGCGGATAGCCTGGCAGCCTGCAATACGCTCAAAGCTTCGAAGAACACCGTCGTTATAGAAGGTACCGCCCTGTACAACAATGTGTTTGCCAAGCTCCTTGGCATCGGAAACCTTGATAACCTTGTAAAGAGCATTCTTGATAACAGAGTAGGCAAGTCCGGCAGAGATATCTGCGACAGAAGCGCCTTCCTTCTGGGCCTGTTTTACCTTGGAGTTCATAAATACGGTACATCTGGTACCAAGGTCAATAGGATGCTCTGCAAAAAGAGCGGCTTTGGCGAAATCCTGCACGGAGTAGTTCAGGGATTTGGCAAAGGTTTCAATAAAGGAACCGCAGCCAGAGGAACATGCCTCGTTCAACTGTACGCTGTCAACGGTCTGGTTGCGGATCTTGATGCACTTCATATCCTGTCCGCCGATATCTACGATACAGTCAACCTCCGGATCAAAGAAAGCAGCTGCATAGTAATGGGAAACGGTTTCAACCTCGCCCTCATCCAGCAGCAGGGCAGCCTTCATCAGCGCCTCGCCGTAGCCTGTGGAACAGGAAAATGCAATGTGGGCATCCTCCGGAAGCAGGCTGTAGATCTCCTGAATGGAACGGATGGCTGTTTTCAGCGGGCTTCCGTTGTTGTTGCTGTAGAAGGAATAAAGCAGGGTTCCGTCCTCGCCTACAAGAGCAGTTTTGGTGGTGGTGGAACCTGCGTCAATACCCAGATAGCAGTTGCCGTGGTACTGGGAAAGGTCGCCCTTCTTTACCTGGTAAGCACTCTGACGCTCGTTGAAGGCCTTGTAATCCTCCTTTGTGGCAAAAAGAGGCTCCATACGTTCTACCTCGAAGTCCATCTTAATGGAATTCTTCAGGCGGTCCTTCATATCGGTAAGGGAAACGGTCACCTCATCTTTAGCGTTCATGGCAGAACCCATGGCTGCGAAAAGGTGGGAATTCTCCGGTGTGATGGCGTGTTCGTCATCCAGCTTCAGGGTGCGGATAAAGGCTGCCTTCAGTTGATCCAGGAAGTGAAGAGGACCGCCAAGGAATGCAACATGTCCGCGGATGGGTTTACCGCAGGCAAGACCGGAGATGGTCTGGTTTACTACTGCCTGGAAAATGGAAGCGGAAAGGTCTTCCTTGGTAGCACCGTCATTGATCAGCGGCTGGATGTCTGTCTTGGCAAATACACCGCAGCGGGCTGCGATTGGGTAAAGTGCCTTGTAACTCTTGGCGTATTCGTTCAGTCCGGTGGCGTCTGTCTGAAGCAGGGATGCCATCTGGTCGATGAAGGAACCGGTACCGCCTGCACAGATTCCGTTCATACGCTGTTCAATATTGCCGCCTTCGAAGTAGATGATCTTGGCATCCTCGCCGCCAAGCTCGATGGCTACGTCAGTCTGGGGTGCAATCTTCTGAAGGGAAGTGGAGACTGCGATAACCTCCTGGACAAAAGGAACCCCAAGGTGATTGGCAAGGGTAAGTCCGCCGGAACCTGTGATCACAGGATGGAGGGTAAGCTCTCCAAGCTTCTCGTATGCTTTCTCAAGAAGATCTGCGAGAGTCTCCTGGATGTTGGCAAAATGACGCTGGTAGTCTGCGAAAAGCAGGGTGTCATTTTCGTCAAGTATTGCGATTTTGACAGTGGTGGAACCAATGTCAATTCCTAAAGTGTATTTATTGCTCATATAAAAAAATATGCCTCCTCGTTTGTGCTCATTGCGGCCAAACTGAGTAGGTAAGGCCGCCTTTGGCATGTGCGCGGGATGAAAAACAGTCCGCAAACTTTCTTATTTATATGTTAATCTTTTCAGTGAAGATATTCCGTAATATTATACGATATGAAAACTTAAATGGCAATGTAAAAGTTTAACAAGGATTCTTTCACCAGATGTTGAATTTTCGGTTATTTCGGGCTATAATAGATAAAGTTTCCCACCGGATTTTTACACTTATAAAAATGTGTAAAACAAAAGGGGAAAGGCATAGATAGTATAAAAAGAAAGGAAACATATATGGCAAAATATACACTTATGAAAACAGAAGGCCGTGCCAAGCGTGCCCAGTTTGAGACAGTACACGGAACGATCCAGACTCCTGTATTTATGAACGTGGGAACAGTAGGTGCCATTAAGGGAGCAGTATCTACTATGGATCTGAAGGATATCGGTACCCAAGTGGAGCTTTCCAATACCTATCATCTTCATGTAAGAACAGGAGATAAGCTGATTAAGGAATTTGGCGGACTTCATAAATTTATGGTATGGGACAGACCGATCCTTACAGATTCCGGCGGATTCCAGGTGTTTTCCCTGGCAGGACTGCGTAAGATCAAGGAAGAGGGCGTTTACTTCCAGTCCCACATTGACGGCCACAAGATTTTCATGGGACCGGAGGAGAGCATGCAGATCCAGTCCAATCTTGGATCTACCATTGCCATGGCTTTTGACGAATGTCCCAGCAGCGTAGCAAGCAGGGAGTATGTGCAGAAATCAGTAGACCGCACCACCAGATGGCTGGAGCGCTGCAAGAAGGAGATGGCCAGACTGAACAGCCTGCCGGATACGGTGAACAAGGAGCAGCTGCTTTTCGGAATCAATCAGGGTGCCATCTATGAGGACATCCGTATTGCACATGCAGACGCCATTTCCAAGATGGATCTGGACGGCTACGCAGTGGGCGGTCTGGCAGTGGGCGAGACCCATGAGCAGATGTACCACATTCTGGATGAAGTTGTGCCGCATTTGCCACAGGGTAAGCCTACTTATCTGATGGGCGTTGGAACTCCGGCGAACATTCTGGAAGGGGTTGCAAGAGGAATCGATTTCTTTGACTGCGTGTACCCGAGCCGTAACGGACGTCATGGACATGTGTACACCAACCACGGCAAGATGAACCTGTTTAATGCCAAGTATGAAATGGACCCGCGCCCCATTGAGGAAGGCTGTCAGTGTCCTGCCTGCCAGCATTACAGCAGAGCCTACATCCGTCATCTGATGAAAGCCAAGGAGATGCTGGGAATGCGCCTTTGCGTGCTTCACAACCTGTATTTTTACAATCATATGATGGAAGAAATCCGGGATGCTCTGGATGCAGGGAATTTCGCAGAATATAAGGAAATGCGCCTGGCTGGTTTTGCAGAGGGCAAAATCAACGGCAGAGTATAAAAAAATTCTAAAACTACTTGAAGAATTCCCGTTTATTGTGTATATTATACTATAATGCGCTGGCGATTATGGCGGCGGAAGATTCAGGGGAATTCCGGACTGGAATCACATTCCCTGGGAAGAGTAAGATACAGGAGGATTTGCAAATGGACGCATCAAGCGGAATGAGTATGGGATTTACCATCGTATGGCTGGTTGTACTTTTCGGTATTATGTATTTTCTGATGATCAGACCTCAGAAGAAAGAGCAGAAGAGAGTACAGGCAATGCTCAGCGATATGGCTGTTGGTGATAGCGTTGTGACCACAAGCGGCTTCTATGGCGTGATCATCGACATGACAGAAGACGATGTGATCGTAGAGTTCGGCAACAACAAGAACTGCCGTATCCCTATGAGAAAGCAGGCAATTGCTGAAGTTGAGAAAGCAGAGCAGGCTTCTGCATAATCTGCGGACTGACAATTACGTAAGACGAAAGAGCTTCACCCTATAGCGGGGTGGGGCTTTTTTTATGCATAAATCCATTTATATGGGAGGGAAAACGACAACTTTTTTACTTTAATAGGTTGAAATCTGAAAGAAAGTGCGTTATTATAATAACAATTATCCATTGATGTCAGAAGAGACGTGGAAATTCCCACTGGCATACAGGAACAAAGGAGAAGAAATTATTATGAATTACAACATTTCACTGATTCCCGGAGACGGTATCGGACCGGAGATCGTTGCAGAGGCAAAGAAGGCTCTGGACAAGGTATGTGAGAAATACGGACACAGCTTTTCTTATTCTGAGGTACTTTTAGGAGGAGCATCCATCGATGTTCACGGTGTTCCCCTTACAGAGGAAGCCATTGCAACCGCCAAGGCTTCTGATGCAGTTCTTATGGGCTCCATTGGCGGCGATGCCAAAACATCCCCATGGTACAAATTAGAGCCATCCAAGCGTCCGGAAGCAGGACTTCTTGCCATCCGTAAGGCACTGAATCTTTTTGCAAACCTGCGTCCTGCATATTTATACAATGAGCTTCGCGCAGCATGCCCTCTTCGCGATGAGATCATTGGCGACGGCTTTGACATGATCATTGTACGTGAGCTCACTGGCGGTCTTTACTTTGGAGAGAGAAAGACCATCGAGGAAAACGGAGTTGCCAAGGCAATCGATACGCTTTCCTATAATGAAAACGAGATCCGCAGAATTGCCATCAAGGCATTTGACATTGCCATGAAGCGCCGCAAGAAAGTAACAAGCGTTGACAAGGCAAACGTTCTGGATTCTTCCAGACTCTGGAGAAAAGTAGTAGAAGAAGTTGCCAAGGATTACCCGGAGGTGACTCTTGAGCATATGCTGGTTGACAACTGTGCCATGCAGCTGGTAAGAGACCCGAAGCAGTTCGATGTCATTCTTACAGAGAACATGTTCGGCGATATTCTTTCTGACGAGGCCAGCATGGTAACCGGTTCCATTGGAATGCTTTCTTCTGCCAGCCTGAATGAGACAAAATTTGGCCTTTATGAGCCAAGCCACGGTTCTGCACCGGATATTGCCGGACAGAATAAGGCGAACCCGATCGCAACCATTCTTTCCGCAGCTATGATGCTTCGTTTCTCCTTGGACCTTGATGAGGAAGCAAACGCAGTTGAGGCAGCAGTACAGAAGGTTCTGACAGCAGGCTACCGCACAGGCGACATTATGTCTGAGGGCTGCACCTTAGTTGGAACCAAAGAGATGGGCGACCTGATCGCAAAAGAGATCTAATCAGAATAGAAAGGATTTACAGCCGGGAAAATCAGATTTTTCCGGCTGTGAAGAACAAAGGAGATACAAGCTATGAGAAGTGATGCAGTAAAAACAGGCACACAGCAGGCACCTCACCGTTCCCTGTTTAATGCCCTTGGAATGACAAAAGAAGAGATGGAGCGCCCGTTAGTTGGTATTGTGTGCTCTTATAATGAAATCGTACCAGGCCATATGAACCTGGATAAAATTGCCCAGGCAGTTAAGCTTGGCGTTGCAATGGCTGGCGGAACTCCGATCATGTTCCCTGCAATCGCTGTCTGTGATGGTATTGCAATGGGTCATGTGGGAATGAAATATTCCCTGGTAACCAGAGACCTGATCGCAGATTCCACAGAAGCAATGGCAATGGCACATCAGTTTGATGCCCTTGTTATGATCCCGAACTGTGACAAAAACGTGCCTGGACTTCTGATGGCAGCAGCCAGAATCAACGTTCCTACTGTATTCGTAAGCGGCGGCCCAATGCTGGCTGGTCACTTAAACGGACACAAGACAAGTCTTTCCAGCATGTTTGAGGCTGTTGGAGCTTACGCTGCAGGCAAGCTTACAGAGGAAGGCCTTACCGAGTGTGAGAACAAAACATGTCCAACCTGCGGTTCCTGTTCCGGTATGTACACTGCAAACAGTATGAACTGTCTGACAGAGGTTCTTGGTATGGGACTGAAAGGAAACGGAACCATTCCGGCTGTTTATTCCGAGCGTATCCGTCTTGCAAAGCATGCAGGAATGCAGGTTATGGAAATGTACCGCCGCAACATCCGTCCAAGAGACATTATGACAAAAGAGGCAATTTTAAATGCCCTTACCGTAGATATGGCACTTGGATGTTCCACAAATAGTATGCTTCATCTTCCAGCTATCGCACATGAGATTGGCTGGGATTTCGATATCAGCTTTGCAAATGAGATCAGCGCAAAGACCCCGAACCTGTGTCACCTGGCACCTGCAGGCCCGACTTATATGGAAGACCTGAATGAGGCAGGCGGTGTTTACGCGGTTATGAATGAGCTTGCACAGGCTGGACTTCTTCATACAGAATGCATGACCGTAACCGGAAAGACAGTAGGAGAGAACATCAAAGACTGTGCAAACCTGAATCCGGAGGTTATCCGTCCTCTTGACAATCCGTACAGCACCACAGGCGGACTTGCCGTACTTCGCGGCAACCTTGCCCCGGACGGAAGCGTTGTAAAACGTTCTGCAGTGGTAGCTGAGATGATGGTTCACGAAGGACCTGCAAGAGTTTTTGACTGCGAGGAAGACGCAATCGCAGCCATCAAAGGCGGCAAGATTGTAGAAGGTGACGTTGTTGTCATCCGCTACGAGGGACCAAAAGGCGGCCCTGGAATGAGAGAGATGCTGAACCCCACATCCGCAATCGCAGGTATGGGACTTGGCTCTTCTGTAGCCCTGATTACAGACGGACGTTTCAGCGGCGCATCCAGAGGTGCTTCCATCGGGCATGTTTCCCCGGAGGCAGCAGTTGGCGGCCCTATCGCTCTGGTTGAAGAGGGTGACATCATCAGCATCAACATTCCGGAACTGAAGCTGGAACTGAAGGTTTCTGATGAAGAGCTTGCAGCAAGAAAAGCAAAATGGCAGCCAAGAGAGCCGAAGGTTACAACCGGATATCTTGCAAGATATGCAGCAATGGTTACCTCCGGAAACCGCGGTGCAATTCTTGAAGTACCGAAAGCGAAATAGTTAGGAGGAAACAAAATTGCAGCTTACAGGAGCAGAGATCATCATAGAATGTTTACTGGAGCAAAGCGTGGATACTGTTTTCGGGTATCCAGGCGGCGCGATCCTGAATGTTTATGACGCCCTTTACCGATACAGTGACAAAATCAAACATGTACTTACATCCCATGAGCAGGGAGCTTCCCATGCAGCAGACGGCTATGCCCGGGCAACCGGAAAGGTGGGTGTGTGCCTGGCTACTTCAGGACCTGGAGCAACCAACCTGGTAACCGGAATCGCAACCGCATGCATGGACTCTGTTCCGGTGGTGGCAATTACCTGTAACGTAGGAACTGCACTTCTTGGAAAGGATTCTTTCCAGGAGGTGGATATCGCAGGAATCGTAATGCCTGTGACAAAACACAGCTACATTGTAAAAGACGTAACACAGCTTGCGGACACCATTCGCAAAGCTTTTACCATAGCAAAAAGCGGTCGTCCGGGACCTGTCCTTGTAGATGTCCCGAAGGATGTGACCGCCGCGAAATGCGAATATATCCGTCACACTATCACAGCTGTAGAGCCTAAGGTGGATACCATCCGCCCGGAGGATGTGGAGACCGCAGCCCAGATGATCGCCAGAGCCCAGAAGCCTTTCATCTTTGTAGGCGGCGGCGCTGTAATTGCAGACGCATCCAAAGAGGTGCGTGCTCTGGCTCACAAGATCCAGGCACCTGTATGTGACAGCCTGATGGGAAAAGGTGCTTTTTCCGGTGAGGATGAGTTCTATACAGGACCAGTTGGAATGCATGGAACCAAAACATCCAACTATGCTATGTGTGAGTGTGATCTTCTGATTACCCTTGGCGCACGTTTCAGCGATCGTGTCACAGGAGATACCAAGACCTTCGCACCGAAGGCAAAAATCCTGCAGATCGATGTGGATGCAGCGGAAATCAACAAGAACATTGTGGTTGACGCTTCCGTGATCGGAGATCTGAGGGAAGTGCTGAAGCTTCTTCTGGAAAAAATCCCGGAGAAGAAACACGAAGAGTGGGCAGCACACATTCAGGATATGAAAGAAAAATATCCGCTGAATTACGATCATTCCCAGCTTACCGGACCTTATGTGATCCAGAAGCTTTATGAACTGACTGGTGGAGATGCTATCATTTCTACAGATGTTGGACAGCACCAGATGTGGGCTGCCCAGTATTTCAAATTTAAGGAGCCGAGGACCTTCCTGACATCAGGAGGGCTTGGTACCATGGGTTACGGTCTTGGCGCAGCCATCGGAGCAAAGATGGGATGCCCGGACAAAACTGTGGTAAATATAGCAGGAGACGGCTGTTTCCGTATGAACATGAACGAGATCGCCACAGCAGTGCGCTGCGGCAGACCGCTTGTCCAGATTATTCTGAACAATCATGTACTTGGAATGGTACGTCAGTGGCAGACTCTTTTCTATGATCACAGATATTCCCAGACCATCTTAAACGATGGCGTGGACTTCGTAAAAGTATCTGAGGCAATGGGAGCAAAAGCAATCCGCGTTACGAAGATGGAAGAAGTAGAGCCTGCCCTTAAGGTAGCGCTTTCATCAGAGGGCCCGGTAGTTCTCGACTGCTGGATCGACCAGGATTTAAGCGTATATCCTATGGTTCCTGCAGGAGCAAGTTTAGATGAGGTATTTGACGAGGAGGATGTGAAGAAATGAGCAGAGTGTACAATTTTTCCGCAGGACCAGCAGTCCTTCCGGAAGAGGTGCTGAAAGAAGTCGCAGATGAGATGATGGATTACAATGGTACCGGAATGTCTGTTATGGAAATGAGCCACAGAAGTGCTGCATTCCAGGAGATCATCGACACAGCAGAGAAGGATCTGCGTGAGCTGATGAACATTCCGGACAACTACAAAGTTCTTTTCCTTCAGGGCGGCGCTTCCCAGCAGTTTGCCATGATCCCTATGAACCTTATGAAAAATAAGGTGGCTGATTATATTGTAACCGGCCAGTGGGCAAAGAAAGCATACCAGGAAGCACAGAAATACGGAAAAGCAAACAAAATTGCTTCTTCCGAGGATAAGACTTTCTCCTACATTCCGGACTGCAGTGATCTGCCGATCAGCCCGGATGCAGACTACGTTTATATCTGCGAGAACAACACCATTTATGGAACCAAGTTCAAAGAGCTTCCCAATACAAAGGGCAAAACACTGGTAGCGGATGTATCCTCCTGTTTCCTTTCTGAGCCTGTTGATGTAAGCAAATACGGCATTATCTACGGCGGTGTCCAGAAGAATATCGGACCGGCCGGTATGGTAATCGTGATCATCCGTGAGGACCTGATCACAGAGGATGTCCTTCCGGGAACTCCTACTATGCTTACATATAAGACACATGCAGACGCAGGCTCTCTTTACAATACACCGAACGCATACTGCATTTATGTGTGCGGAAAAGTCTTCAAATGGCTGAAGAAAATGGGCGGACTGGAAGAGATGAAGAGACGCAATGAGGAGAAGGCAAAGATCCTCTATGATTTCCTGGATTCCAGCAAGCTTTTCCATGGCACAGTTGTTCCGAAAGACCGTTCTCTTATGAATGTTCCTTTCGTAACAGGTGACAAGGAGATGGATGCAAAATTTGTAGCTGAGGCAGCAAAGGCTGGTCTTGTGAACCTGAAAGGCCACAGAACAGTAGGCGGCATGAGAGCCAGCATCTACAATGCAATGCCGAAGGAAGGCGTGGAAGCGCTGGTTGCATTCATGAAAAAGTTTGAGGAGGAAAATGCGTAATGTTTCAGTATCATTGCCTGAATCCGATTGCCCAGAAGGGTCTGGATATTTTTGATGAGGGATATAAAAATTCTGATACCATTGACGGCTGCCAGGCGGTTCTTGTAAGAAGTGCAAAAATGCATGATATGGAGCTGCCGGAAAGTGTTGCTGTGATCGCCCGTGCTGGAGCCGGAGTGAATAATATTCCGGTTAAGGAATGCGCTGAGAATGGTGTTGTTGTATTTAACACTCCTGGTGCCAATGCAAATGGTGTCAAGGAGCTGGTTCTTGCCGGTATGCTGCTTGCTTCCCGTGATATTGTAGGTGGTATCGAATGGGTTCAAAGAGAGAAGGACCAGGAAGATATTGATAAGCTGGCTGAGAAGCAGAAGAAACAGTTTGCAGGCTGTGAGATCATGGGCAAAAAGCTTGGTATCATCGGTCTTGGCGCCATCGGAAGCATGGTTGCAAATGCGGCAGCTTCTCTTGGCATGGAGGTTTATGGATACGATCCTTATATTTCCATTGATGCGGCTTGGAATCTTTCCCGTACCATTAAGCACAGCAAGAGCCTGGATGAGATTTACAGCAAGTGTGATTATATTACCGTTCATGTTCCCCTTCTGGATTCTACCAAGAAGATGATCAACAAAGAGGCTTTTGGAAAGATGAAGGACGGCGTGGTTCTTCTGAACTTTGCACGTGATCTTCTGGTGGATGAGGAGGCTCTGATCGAGGCTCTTGACAGCGGCAAGGTGAAGAAGTATGTGACAGATTTTGCAAATCATACAGTTGCAGGACATGAGGGAATTCTGGTTACTCCTCATCTTGGAGCTTCCACTGAGGAGTCTGAGGAGAACTGTGCAGTGATGGCTGTGAAAGAGGTTCGTGATTTCCTTGAGAATGGTAACATTAAGAATTCTGTGAACTTCCCGAACTGTGATATGGGTACCTGTGTGGCAGTTGGACGTATTGCTATCACACATAAGAACATCCCGAATATGATCAGCCAGCTGACCAAGATTCTTGGTGCTGAGGGACTGAACATTGCGGATATGACTAACAAGAGTAAAGGGGAGTATGCGTATACTCTGATCGATCTGGAGAGTGTAGCTTCCGCAGAGGCACTGGATGCACTGAAGTCTATTGAGGGCGTTTCCAGAGTGCGTGTGGTGAAATAAAAGGATGAATAAAATGCCCGTGGTGTGGTGCCGGAGATGGTGCTGCGCTGCGGGCAGTTTTTTGCGAAAATGTGGCAGTGCGGGATTTAGTGAAGCAGTTGTTACCAGGACGTGAGTTCGCAATGTATATTCATCGCAGGTCGTCGTAACACTCCAACGAGCTAACTGTCAACTGCGACTAAACATCTCAGGAGAGCCTTCGATGTTAAGTCTTCGTAGACAGTGGATCTCGTTTCCGTTAAGAGCGCTCCTGAAATGACCTGCTCACGAATATACATTGCGAACTCACTGGTTACTGGTAAGGCGAATGTGCTAAAACGATACTTCTTCACTGACGTTAGGAGGGTATTCCAGCCGATGCACGCTATCTGTGGTTCTGCTGTTTCCAATCATCTACTTATTTAAGTAGTGGCGTTACCCGAACACGATTTAACAATGTACATTCAGGGCTGTGCGTTGCAATGTTCGAGTATACAGATTGCGGGAGTAGATTTCAATAGCCAGCGTTCCCCCAGGTGTACCGGGACAGCCGGTTGGCGAATTTCGGGAATTTGGCGAGTAAGCGACAGGTGGGGATGCACTGTCTGAGCCCGATAGGGCGAGTTTGCTTCCCCACCTGTCAATAGGCGACGGAGCCAAATCCCGAAATTTGTCATTGGCTGCCCCGGTACACCTGGGGGAATGCGTCCGCCTTGATTAACTAAATCCCATTTAGCTTCCGGAGACACAGTTTATTGCATAAAAAAGCTGACATCTGCAACTACCGCAAATGTCAGCTCCTTTTTTATCTGCCGCTCTTAGCAATGAATTCCAGTACTTCCTCGCGGGTCGGCATTACGCGAAGCGCACCCTTACGAGTGGTAATAAGGGAAGCTCCTGCATTGGCGAAGGTAAGCATTTCCATAAGATTCTCATCGGAGAGGTCCTCAAGACCATGCTCCAGAACATAATTCAGAATGCTGGCGCAGAAGGTATCTCCGGCACCTGTAGTCTCAATAGTATGTTCCTGAAGGAACGGTGCACATTCTACACGGCGACCCTTGTAGTAAGCACGGCTTCCGTCCTTACCCATAGTGATCAGTACAAGGGGAATGTGGTACTTCTCTTCAATAAGGGCTGCACCCTTGTCATAGTCTGTAGTATCGAAGAGAAATTCTACCTCGTTGTCAGAAATCTTCAGCACATCGCATTTGGTAAGACCGTACTCAATCTCTTTTCTGGCATCCTCTAAGGACTTCCAGAGTGGCGGACGAAGGTTCGGGTCAAAGGTGATAATACATCCGGCTTCCTTAGCTACGTCGATGGCATGGCGGGTAGCCTTACGAACGCCCTCATGAGTAGAAGAAAGAGTTCCGAAATGGAAGATACGGGAATCACGGATCAAATCATCCGGAACCTCGTCAATGGTCAGCATCATGTCAGCACCAGGATTGCGGTAGAAAGAAAAATCTCTGTCCCCATCCGGATAGGTGTGAACAAATGCCAGTGTGGTATGCACCTCATCATCCATAACAAGTGCCTGTGTATCAATTCCAACTTCTTCAACAGCAGCCTTGAGCTGATTTCCAAACATGTCTTTTCCAACCTTGCCGATGAAAGCAGTTTTCTTTCCAAGACGATTCAGCATAGCAAGAACATTGCATGGGGCTCCGCCTGGATTGGCCTCCATAATAGGGTTGCCCTGTGTGCTGGTACCATTCTCTGTGAAGTCGATCAGAAGTTCACCCAGTGCAGTCACATCATAGCTTCGATTGCTCATTGAAAAATCCTCCTTAGCTTCTAGAGCCATTTACAAACATGCCCTAGCGAAAATATATACCAATAATTTAACGCAGCAGGTAAGATTTGTCAAACAAATTCCTTTATTTTTTCAGTTTAAAATGGTAAAATAGTAATAAATAACCATTACCTGCGGATGGATTTTTCAGACAGATTTTAAGGGCAGGATATTAATACTGTGGGTGGCCGCAGGTTGTGCGGAGAAATGGAGAGCATATGAGTAAAACTGTATATGATTATATGAATTGGGCAGGAATTGAAGCAATTGTTTATGGAGAAGAGACAGCTCCAAGAGATGTGATGGGACCCAGACTGACACCGGATGGTGTGCTGATACAGGGCTTTTTCCCAGGTGCCAAGTCAGCAGCGGTAGCTGTTGGGAATAAGAAATACCAGATGGAGCTGGAGGATGAAGCTGGCTATTATGGGGTTTTAATTCCGGGACGGAGAATCCCTGAGTACGAATTTCAGATACAGACAGGTGATAAAGAGAGAAGCTTTAAGGATGCCTATGGCTTTGGAGGAATCCTCACAGAGGAGGATGAGGCTGCCTTCTTGTGCGGCGTTTATTATGAAGGCTATAAGAAGTTAGGTGCGCATCCTATGGTTATGAATGGGGTAAGCGGAACTCATTTTGCAGTGTGGGCACCCAATGCCATTCGTGTAAGCGTTGTGGGAGATTTTAATGACTGGGACGGCAGAGTGCTTCCTATGCATAAGATGCCAAAATCCGGTATTTTTCAGCTGTTTGTTCCGGGAGTGAAGGTGGGAGATGCCTACCGGTATGAAATCAAGGCGAAAGGGGATGTACTTCTTCAGAAGGCAGACCCCTATGGAAACAGAGCTGCTGCGGCGCCGGAATGGAACTCGGTTGTGGCAGATGTGTCAGACTTTGAATGGAATGACGGCAAGTGGATGAAGGACCGGAAGAAGTACGATGACCGCAGACAGCCGGTTTCTATCTATGAGACAAGCCTTGGCAAGTGGAATAATAAGAAGGAATTAGTTTCTTTTCTGAAGGAAGAGGGCTATACCCATGTGGAGCTGCATCCGGTTATGGAATTTCTGGAGGATGAGGCAGATGGCTATCCTACCTCTGCATATTTTGCCCTTAGTACACGATATGGAGAGCCTAAGGAGTTTGCTGCCTTTGTTGATCAGCTTCATCAGGAAGGAATCGGTGTGATTCTTGACTGGTCCCCGGCCCAGTTCCCAAGATATGAGGGCGGACTGGAGAAATTTGACGGAACTGTTCTTTATGAGGTGAAGGATCCTGGTATGGCAGTTCATCCTATGTGGGGAACCATGCTTTATAATTATGACAGTCCTATGGTAAAGGACTTCCTGATTTCAGGTGCCTGCTTCTGGCTGGAGGTTTTCCATGCAGACGGACTTCGCATGGATGATGTGGATGCCATGCTTTACCTGGATTACGGAAGAAAAGACGGATGGACACCGAATATGTACGGTTCCAATGAGAACCTGCATGCTATAGAATTTCTGAAGCATCTTAATTCCATTGTGAAGAAACGTAATCCAGGCGCGCTTCTCATTGCTCAGGAGGACGGCCTGTGGCCGGAGCTGACAGATTGTGTAGAGAATGATCACATTGGCTTTGACTACAAGTGGAGCGGCGGATGGACCAGAGATTTCCTGTTCTATCTTTCCGTAGATCCTGTCCTTCGGAAGAATTATCATGATCAATTGACGTTGTCTACGTTATATGCATATTCTGAGCATTATGTACTCACCCTTGGAAGCAGAGATGTGGGAACTCTTGGGGAATTTATGGATAAGCTTCCAGGAGATGAGAAGCAGAAGCTGGCACAGGTAAGAGCTGCTTATTCCTATATGATGGTACATCCTGGCTGTAAAATGATGGCACCACAGGGGGATATGCCGGAGGGGCTGGGGAAATGTATTCAGGCATTGAATGCTCTTTACAAAAATTCTCCTGCTCTTTATAAGCTGGATGACGATTACGACGGATTTGAGTGGATTCAGCTGATGAAGTACGAGGAAAATGTGATCACTTTCCTTCGCAAAACAGAAAAGCCGGAGGAAACGCTTCTGGTGATCTGCAATTTTGCTGCCATTCCTTATGAGAATTATCAGGTTGGCGTACCATTTGCAGGCAAATATAAAGAAGTCTTTAACAGTGACGCTGCAGAATTTGGTGGTGAGGGCGTTGTAAATGCCCGGGTCAAAGCAGCAAAGGCAGAAGAGTGGGACGAGCGGGAGTATTCTATTAAAGTGAAGCTGCCCGCACTTGGTGTCAGCATTTACAGCTGCACGCCGGGAAAGGCACCTGCCAAGAGGGTAATTGCTTCGAAGGCCGTGAAATGATTGCACAGTAGTGGAATTTTCCCAGGAGGACTGGTTCAAAATTTCCTTGACAAATGCAGATGTATAAATTAAAATAGCAATTGTGTCCGGCAGATGTTTTCATCTGTCGGCGCATAAGCTGGAATAGCTCAGTCGGTAGAGCACTTCACTCGTAATGAAGGGGTCGTGAGTTCGAGTCTCATTTCCAGCTTTTTTATTTTGCAAAAGGGTATACTCCATGATAGAATATACCTTGAACAGGACGAACCTGCTTTTGGCGTACCTTTTTTCGGCAAATTATATGAAAATACGGGTTACCGATTTCGTAAGGTGCAGTAATAGCACTGCATTAACATTTATTATGTTAATGCCGAAGTCCATCAAGGGCTTTGTTATGTCGGCAGCCCGTATTTTTTTTCACAAATACAGAGAGGAGGGTAATGTATGTCTGACTCATTTCTTGAATTAAAAAATCTGAAAAAAAGCTTTGCCCCCGGCGAGGCTGTTCTTCAGAGGATAAATCTTACAATCAGGCAGGGCGAGTTTGTAACTCTGCTAGGTGCTTCCGGCTGCGGCAAGACAACTACCTTGCGCATTATCGCAGGCCTGGAGCAGCCTGACAGCGGCAGTGTGTGGCTGGAGGGACAGGATGTGACTGCTCTTGAACCTAATCAGCGAGATGTGAATACAGTATTTCAGAACTATGCCCTTTTTCCCCACATGAATGTGGCGGATAATATTGGGTATGGCTTGAAAATCCGTAAGGCTCCCAAGGCTGAGATTAAGAAAAAGGTGAAAGAGATGCTGGAGCTTGTGCAGCTGGAGGGGTATGAGAAGCGAAAGCCCTCAGAGCTTTCCGGCGGTCAGAAGCAGAGGGTTGCAATTGCCAGAGCACTGGCAAATAATCCGAGGGTTTTGCTGCTGGATGAACCACTTGGAGCGCTGGATCTGCAGCTTCGCCGCACCATGCAGCTGGAGCTGAAGCGTTTGCAGAAGAAGCTTGGAATTACCTTTATTTATATTACCCATGACCAGGAGGAGGCCATCAATATGTCTGACCGGATCGTGGTAATGAATCAGGGGCAATTTGAGCAGATCGGAACACCGGATGAAATTTATAATCATCCGAAGACCAGCTATGTGGCTGCCTTTGTAGGAAATGCCAATATTCTCAAGGGAACTGTAGCAGAGAAAAACGGGCACCACATAAAAGTGAAGCTGGGAGATGAAGTGGCTTCTATTGATACAGAGGAAAAGGTAAATGTCGGGGAAAACGTTACGGTTGCTCTTCGTGGTGAACACATTCTGCTGGAGGAAAATGGCAACTTGCATGCCACTGTGAAGGAAAAGAATTTTGCAGCAGGGCAGCTTAGGGTTTTACTTACCCTGCCAAATGGTGATGAGGTTACAGCCAGCCGCTTCGGTATGAATGCAGACATTCAGCCGGGACAGCAGATTTGCTGGCGTTTTGAACCAAAGGATGCGGTTTTAGTGGACCGCCCTAAGGGAGGTACAAACTGATGGGCAAAAAAAGCTCCATATGGATGATTCTTCCTTTATATATTTTTACCCTGATATTTGTAGCCTGCCCACTTCTCTATATGGTTGCCTTAAGCTTTGCCACTCCCGGAGAAGTTCACGGGGTGCAGTGGATTTTTACACTGGATAATTACAGGAAGCTATTAGAGCCTGTATATCTGAATACATTTGCCCAGTCCTTTCAGCTTGCTTTTACAAGCACCCTGTTTATAACACTGATCGGTTATCCTTTTGGCTATTACATGGCGAAGCTGCCGGCCAGCGGCAAAAAGAAAGCCATGCTGCTTCTTATGCTTCCCTTCTGGGTGAATTCCCTGATCCGTCTTTATGGCTGGATCATTATTCTTCAGAAAAAAGGACTTCTGAATTTCCTTCTGAAGAAGCTTGGACTGATCGAGAAGCCTTTGAAGCTGATGTACAGTTACCCGGCAATTGTAATCGGTATGATTTATGTGCTGCTGCCTTTTATGATCTTGTCTGTATATTCCAGTGCGGAAAAGCTGGACTGGTCTTTGGTGGAGGCAGCCCGGGATCTTGGTGCCGGCAAAATAAAAGCCTTTTGGACGGTTAGCTTTAAGCTGACCCTGCCCGGTCTTTTGTCAGGTGTGATTTTGACCTTTATTCCATCCATGGGGCTGTTTTTTATAGCAGATATTCTGGGCGGAAATAAAGTGGTGCTGGTAGGAAGCCTGATCCAGGATCAGATGACCAGGGGAAATAACTGGCCCTTTGCAGCAGCCCTGGCAGTGATCATGATGATCCTTACCACTTTGATGATCCTTTTGTACCGTAAGGTTACCAATGCCAAAGAAGTGGAGGGGCTGGGATGAAAAAAAGCACACGTTTCGAAAAAATCTATCTGGGTATTGTTTTTTTGCTGATGTATCTGCCGGTGGCAGTTGTGATCATTTTTTCCTTTAATGAATCCAAGCTTCCTGTACGGCTGACCGGATTTTCCCTGCAGTGGTATCAGAAGCTGTTTGCAGATCGTGACATGCAAGAAGCACTTGTAAACAGTCTGATCCTGGGAGCTGCCAGCTGTGCGGTTTCCGCAGTGATCGGAACCATGGGAGCAGTGGGACTGTCACGAATCCACTGGAAAACAAAGGGCGCACTTGAGTACATCTCTATTTTGCCCCTTATGATACCGGAAATTATTCTGGGCATGGTGCTGATGGCATTTTTTTATATGCTGAACCTGCCCTTTGGAATGCTGACCCTGCTTATCGGCCATACGGTGTTTTGCATTCCTTATATATTGATGGAAGTAAAGGCAAGGCTTGTAGGCATGGACCCTTCCCTTGAGGAAGCTGCAAGAGACCTTGGCGCGACTTCCCTCAGAGCCTTTTTTGACATCACCCTGCCCCTTATTATGCCGGCTGTGGCGTCTGGCTCATTACTTGCATTTGCCATGTCCATGGACGATGTGGTGATCAGTATTTTTATTAATGGTCCGAGACTGTCCACCTTGCCCATCAAGGTGTACACTCAGATAAAAACCGGTGTGACACCGGAAATCAATGCCCTGTGTACGATTATGCTGGCTTTTACAGTATTGCTCCTTCTTGTCTATTCTCTTGTGAGAAAGTTTTACAGGAAGCTTAGGTAGGGCAATGGTTGTCTACGGAAAGGAGAAAACAAATGAATAAACTCATTGAGTTGAAAAACCTCACAAAAAACTTTGATGACCAGCAGGTTCTTCGCGGAATCAATCTGGACATTTATGAGAACGAGTTTCTCACCCTTCTGGGACCAAGTGGCTGCGGAAAAACCACCACCCTTCGAATCATTGCAGGCTTTGAGGAGCCAAGTGGCGGAGAAGTATTATTTAACGGCATTGAGATTTCCAAGCTTCCTCCATATAAAAGAGAGGTAAACACCGTTTTCCAGAAATACGCTCTTTTTCCCCATCTGAATGTGGCAGATAATATTGGATTTGGTCTGAACCTGAAAAAGGTGGATAAGACGGTTATCAGCCAGAAGGTAAGCAAAATGCTGAAAATGGTAGGCCTTGAGGGCTTTGAAAAAAGAGATGTTACCCTGCTTTCCGGCGGACAGCAACAGCGAGTTGCCATTGCCCGGGCCCTTGTAAATGAGCCGAAGATCCTTCTTCTTGATGAGCCTTTAGGTGCCCTTGATGCCAAAATCCGTAAGCAGATGCAGATTGAGCTGAAAAAAATCCAACAGGAGGTTGGAATCACGTTCATCTATGTCACGCATGATCAGGAGGAGGCACTCTCCATGTCTGATACAGTGGTAGTTATGAATAACGGTGAAATTCAGCAAATCGGTGCGCCTACTGATATTTATAATGAGCCGGAAAACCGTTTTGTAGCAAGCTTCATCGGAGAGTCCAATATCATTGAAGGAATTATGATAAAGGATTTCCTGGTGCAGTTTGACGGATTTGAATTTGAGTGTGTGGACAAGGGCTTTGAAGACAATGAAGAAATTGAGGTTGTGCTTCGTCCGGAGGATCTGGATATTGTAGAGCCATCTCAGGCTAAGTTAAATGGTGTGGTACGAAATGTTACCTTCAAGGGTGTACACTACGAAATCCTTGTGGAGACAGAGCTGCGTACCTATAAGGTTCAGACTACTGATTATGCGGAGGTGGGCCGCCAGGTAGGACTGAAATTCGGACCGGAAGATATTCATGTTATGTACAGAATGGGAGCATATTAATGAAACAGTTTAAACGACTTATTATTCCGTATTTTATATGGGCAATCATAATCCTTGTAATCCCACTGTTTCTCATTGCCCTGTATGCATTTACTACAGAAGGAAATGAAGTTATGACTCTTTCCTTCACCTGGGGAAACTTTGCCAAGTTTCTGGAAGCTACTTATCTAAATGTTATCTTGAAATCCTTCTGGCTGGGACTGCTTACCACCTTTATCTGTCTGGTGCTGGGCTATCCCCTTGCCCTGATCATTGCAAGATGCTCTGAAAAAATGCAGGGTCTTCTGATCATGCTGGTTACGATTCCCATGTGGATCAACATGCTGCTTCGTACCTATGCATGGATGAACCTTTTGTCAGATAACGGAATCATCAATAACCTTTTGGCAAAAATCGGACTGGGACCTATCAATATGATGTATACTGATTTTTCCGTAATGCTCGGTCTGATCTGTAACTTTATGCCCTTTATGATCATTCCGATTCATACATCCTTAAATAAAATGGATAAGTCCCTGATCGAGGCTGCCTACGATCTTGGTGCAAACCGGTTCCAGACCTTCTGGAAGGTGATCTGGAAGCTGTCTTTGCCTGGGGTGGTAAACGGTATTATGATGGTATTCCTTCTTGCCATTTCCTCCTTCGTTATTCCCAAGCTTCTGGGAGGGGGACAGTACATGCTGATCGGTAACCTGATCGAATCCCAGTTTATCTCTGTTGGAGACTGGAACTTCGGAAGTGCCATTTCTATGATCCTGGCAGTGATCATTTTGCTTTCCATGAGTCTTATGAAGCGAATGGATAAGGAAAAAGGAGAGTAGGAGGGTATCATGCAGAAGAAGACAAGCTTTTTTCAGAGATTTTATGTGGCCATCTGCCTGGTGTTTTTTTACCTGCCAATTCTGGTGACCATGATTTTTTCCTTTAACTCATCTAAATCCCTGACTAAATTTACGGGATTTTCCATGAGATGGTATACCGAGCTGCTTCATAATACAGAAGTCAGCAAGGCGGTTTACGTATCTGTGACGATTGCCATTCTGGCAACTGTGATCTCTACCGTTCTTGGAACTATTACAGCCATCGGGCTTTCCAAGTCACGGAAGGTGTTAAAGGAAACACTTTTAAATATTAACAACCTGCCGATCCTTAATCCGGATATTGTAACAGCTATCGGACTGATGCTTCTTTTTTCCTCACTGGGCTTTCGCAAGGGATATATCACCATGCTGCTGGCGCATATTTCCTTTTGTACGCCATATGTTATCACCAGTGTTTATCCAAAGGTAAGAAGTCTGGATCCCAATCTGGCAAATGCGGCAATGGATCTTGGAGCAACACCCTTCCAGGCATTGACAAAGGTAATTGTGCCTATGATCAAGGACGGTATTTTCGCCGGCGCCCTGCTTGCGTTTACCATGTCCTTTGATGATTTTGTAATTTCTTATTTTGTATCCGGCAACGGTGTGAAAAATATTTCTATTGTTGTTTACAATATGACCAAGCGAATCAATCCAACCATTAATGCCTTGTCTACCATTGTAATCGTGGTTATTATTCTGGTACTTGTTTTCGCAAATATGCTTCCGCCGATTCTTGAGAAGCATGCAAGTAAGCATACGAAAAAGATTCAGCGTGTGATCGCACTTCTGGTAGTGGCGGCTCTTGGCTTTGGCCTTGCAAAATGCGGCGGTGCAGCAGGAGAGAGTCATGTGCTGAAGGTGTATAATGCAGGAGAATATATTGATCTTGCGCTTCTTAAAGAGTTTGAGGAGGAATATAACTGTACTGTGGTGTATGAGACCTTTGAGTCCAATGAGATGATGTACACCAAGCTGTCCGGCGGTGAATCCTATGATGTGCTGGTACCCTCCGATTATATGATCGAGCGTCTGATCAAAGAGGATTATCTCCAGCATATTGACTGGGATCAGATTCCCAATAAGGCGAATCTGATGAAAGAGGTTATGAATAAGAGCTATGATCCGGGCAACCGTTATTCCTGCCCGTATTTCTGGGGAACAGTAGGAATTCTGTATGATAAGACGGTGGTAGATCCGGCAGACCTTCAGGAGGGCTGGGAGATTCTTTGTGATACCAAGTATAAAGGAAATATTTACATGTATGATTCTGAGCGAGATTCCTTTATGATAGCCTTAAAGGCCCTTGGATATTCCATGAACACAACGGATGAAAAACAGATTCAGGAGGCTTATCAGTGGCTGGTTAATCAGAGAAACACCATGGATCCTATTTATGCAGGTGATGATGTGATCGATAATATGATTTCCGGCAATAAGGCAATGGCAGTAGTTTATTCCGGAGATGCTTCCTATATTATCAGTGAAAATCCGAATATGGACTATTTCACACCGGGACAGGGAACCAATAACTGGTATGATGCTATGGTAATCACAAGAGACTGCAGCGAGGTGGAGCTGGCCCATCAGTTTATTAATTTTATGCTGGAAGAAAAATCTGCTCTTTCCAATACGGAAGAAGTAGGTTATACTTCTCCTGTAAAGAGTGTTTACGAGACCATGATCAGTGGTGAGTATGAGGGCGTTTCTTCTTATATTCCGGATTTCGAGAATCCTAACAGTGAGATTTTCCGCTATCAGGAGCCGAAGATCAAGCAGAAATATGCAGAGCTGTGGACCAAGATCAAGGCCGAGTAAATGTAGGTAAGCACCGGTAAGCACCGTCACCTGGGTGGATGCGGCAGCACTTCCAAAAGCTGACGGGGCAGGCAGCGGGAAACCGTAAGACGAAAAAGGAGATCGACTATGAAGAAAAAGTTACTTGCAGCAATTTTAACAGTGGCAGCAGTATGCGGCAGCGTGGCACCTGTATATGCAGCTGATTCTGAGCTGGTTCTTTACACCTGGGAGGGAATGTTCCCACAGGAGGTTCTGGATGGCTTTGAGGAAGAGACAGGCTATAAGATTGTATACTCCAATTTTGACACAGATGAAACCATGCTTGAGAAGGTTTCCATGGCAAAGGGCGGAGATTATGATGTGGTAATTGCAGACGATTATATCCTTGAGAAAATTATAGAGGAGGGTCTTGCCACTAAGCTTGACAAGGAAAAAATTTCCAACTGGGATAACATCAACCCTCTTTACCAGGGACAGTTCTATGACGAAAATGATGAGTACACCGTACCCTACGGAGCAGGAATCCCGCTGATCGTTTACGATCCGGATGAGGTGGATCTGGACATTAAGGGTTATAAGGATCTGTGGGATCCGTCCCTTGAGGACAGTGTGGCATTGATTGCCAACTATCGTGTTATCAATGGAATCACACTTCTTACCATGGGAAAAAGCATGAACGAGGAGGATGTGGATACTATTAAGGCGGCCGGTGAAAAGCTTGTGGAACTGGCACCTAATATTCGTATGATCCAGGATGACAATACCCAGAATGCGCTTCTGAACGGTGAGGCATCTGTGGCGCTCCTTTATACTTCCCAGGTAACAGCAGCTCTTGCAGAGGATCCGGAGCTGAAGGTGGTTTACCCGGAAGAGGGTCTTGGATTTGGCGTAATGGGCATGTTCATTCCAAGTGCTGCACCTAATGCTGAGGCGGCTTATCAGTTTGTGGATTATATTTTAAGACCTGAGATTGCAGCAGAGTGCTTTGATTATATTGGATACTACTGCACAAACAAGGCGGCTGACCAGCTGGTAGATGAGAACCTGGTAGTGCCGGACAGCGTAACAAGCGGCGAAAGCATCAAAAATGTAAACGCAAAGGCAGAGGAGCAGTATAATAAGAACTGGACGGAATTTAAGGCGGCTTGTGATTAATTCAAAATTGCATTAAAAAGAGTTGCGTTGTATAATTGATACAAAAGCAACAGTTTGTAGAGGCAGGCTTTTGAGTCTGCCTTTACTATTCGCTAAAGGGAGAACAACATGGAAATATATAAGGGTGCTTCCGCATTTGCGGGAATTGCCATCGGAAAAATACAGTTTTACCGAAAAGGAGAATATCAGCTCCGACAGCATCAGGCAGATGATATAAAGACGGAACAGCGTAACTTTGACGTAGCAAGAAGACATGTGATGCAGACCCTGAAGGAAGAATATGATAGTGCAGGAATCTCAGAAGCTATTGAACATCAGGTACTTGAGCAGGCTGAGCTTCTTGGCTCCGGCAGCTTCCTTCGGGCGGTACAGAGCATGATCAGCGGAGAAAAGGTAACTGCCGCCTATGCAGTGCAGACCACACGGGATGAGTTAAATGGCACGTTTGGCAATCTGAAGGATCCCTCTATAAAAGAACGGATTCACAATGTTAGCAGGGTTTCAGACCTTCTTCTGGAAATCCTGGGAAAAGAGGAGAAAAAAATCAATCTGGGTGAGGAACCGGTAATTCTGGCAGCAGATGCCCTGTCTCCGGCTGAATTGATGGAGATGGACAAGGACAAGCTCCTTGGCATTGTGACACGTAAAGGCTCTGCAACCTCTCATACGGCCATCCTTGCCAAAAGCATGGATATTCCCTGTGTAACAGGAGTAGGAATTCCCGCATCCGAAGAGGAATGGGAAGACACAGTTGCCATAATCGATGGTTATACAGGAACTCTTTATCTGGAACCGGACCGTGAGGTGAGAAGGGAATATGAAATCCGCAGAAAAGCAGATCTTGTGGAGCGGGAAGCTCTTCTGAAGCTAAAGGATGAAAAGGATATCACCCTGGATGGCAAGGAAGTAGGAATTTATGCAAATATCGGAAGCCTGGATGATCTGAACAGTGCGCTTTACTATGGCGCAAGGGGAATTGGATTGCTTCGAAGTGAGTTCCAATATCTGGGAAGAGAGAGCTATCCGGGAGAGGAAGAGCTTTTCCAGGCATACAAGAAGACGGCACAGACCATGGGTGATCGTCTGGTGGTCATTCGAACAGCAGATCTTGGTGCAGACAAACAGGCAGCCTACCTGGAGATTCCTCAGGAAACAAATCCTCTTATGGGAAATCGTGGAATCCGTTTTTGCCTGGACCGGAAAAATCTGTTTAAAACACAGATTCGTGCCATTTACCGTGCAAGCTGGTACGGAAATCTGGGGATGATGTATCCGATGATCAGTGAAGAGGAGGAAATGGATGCGATTGAGGAGCTGATCCGGGAGGTGAAAGCTGAGCTGAGTAGTGAGGGGATTCCCTTTAAAAATATCCGAACGGGCATTATGATGGAAACTCCTGCAGCCGTAATGATCGGGGAGGAGCTTGCCAGACGTGTGGATTTCCTTGGAATCGGAACCAATGACCTGACCCAGTATACGCTTGCCATGGATCGCCAGAATCCTTTGCTTCAGAAAAAATATAACGATCATCATCCGGCAGTTGTGCGTATGATCAAAATGATTATAGATGCAGGACACAAAGAGAACTGTAAGGTTTGTCTCTGCGGTGAGCTGGCAGCAGATACAAGGCTGACAGAGACCTTTCTGCGGATGGGTGTAGACGCATTGTCTGTGGTACCGGCATGTATTTTGCCGGTGAGAAAGGCACTGCGAGCAGCGCGGGTGAAAAATGAAGATGAATAAAGGACATCGTGCATGAATAAAAAAAGTAAAGTAGTTGTGCTTCCTTGTGAGGCATATGAGGAAGAAAAAATTTATAATCTTTTAAAAGCTGGTCTGAAGGAGCTTGGCGGGCTTGAAGCACTGATTGGAAAAGAAGAGAAGCTTCTGCTTAAGCCTAATCTTTTGAAGAAGGCAGAAGTAGAAAAGGCAGTGATCACCCATCCTGTGGTAGTTGGTGCCTTTGCCAGAATTTTACGGGAGAAAGGCTATGCCAATATTGTCCTTGCAGACTCCTGCGGTCACGGAACCACCAGACAGGTGATCCAGGGAACCGGCATGGATACTTATTTGGAAAAATACGAGATTCCGGCTATTGATTATACAAAAGGAGTGCATGTAGATTATCCGCAGGGGATTCAGGCCAGGGAATTTATTCTCCCAAAGGAGCTTCTGGAGGCAGACTGCGTTATTTCCCTTTCCAAAATGAAAACTCATGCCCTGGAACGGATCACAGGTGCTGTAAAAAACAGCTATGGCTTTATCTATGGGAAAAATAAGGCAATCGGCCATACCAAATATCCAAGTGCAGACAGCTTTGCACGTATGCTGATCGATCTGAATCAATATGTGAAGCCAAGGCTTTATATTATGGATGGAATCACGGCAATGGAAGGCAACGGTCCAGGGTCCGGAGATCCGATTGCAATGAATGTGATCCTTATGTCCACAGATCCGGTGGCACTGGACAGTGTGTTTGCAAGGCTGGTGTACCTGAAGCCGGAGATGGTGCCAACAAACTACCATGGAGAAAAGATGGGACTTGGACACTGCCGGGAAGAGAATATTGAGCTTGTGGTGGCAGATGCCATGCATTCGAAGCAGCTCGTATCCATGGAGAATTTGGTTTGTCGGTACGGAAAACCGGATTTCAATGTGGACCGTACTCAGATACGCAGCAATGTCTGGACAAAACTAGCCAAAGCCCTGAATATTTTCCAGAAGAAGCCCTACATCGAGCCGGAGAAATGTATTCGCTGCGGCATTTGTGTAAACAGCTGCCCTGTTCCCGGTAAAGCTGTGGAATTCCGAAAAGGAAAAGAGAATCCGCCGGTATATGATTATAAAAAGTGTATCCGATGCTTCTGCTGTCAGGAGATGTGCCCGAAGAAGGCGATTAAGGTGAAGTGATTGAATGCTCGTTTGAGAGCACTTCTTGCATCTAAGGAAAAATAAGAACTTTAACATGAAAAGCAACAGTAGCACATCTGGATTCACCAGCTATCCTATTGCTGCTTTTACAAATCAACGCCCTAATAAAGTTGCTACTTCTTTGATGTATTCCGGTGTGGTGCCGCAGCATCCGCCTACAATACCAGCGCCCGCATCAATCAGTGCCTTGATGTGCTTCGCAAAATCCGGGGCTTTCATAGAATATACGGCATTTCCCTGATCATCAATGAAAGGCATTCCTGCATTGGGCTTGGCGATAACCGGAATGGAAACATTCTCGCGGATGTTTCGAATAACAGAAATCAGCTGGTCCGGACCAACGGAACAGTTTACACCTACTGCATCAGCGCCTGCAGCCTCCAGAGAAACAGCAGCTTCAATGGCATTTCCACCGCTGAAAATACTTCCGTCAGCATCTACAGTCATAGTACACATAATCGGAAGCTGGCAGACTGTGGAAGCAGCATCTACAGCAGCAAGAGTCTCTTCAATATTGATCATGGTCTCAGCAACAATCAGGTCAACTCCTGCGTTTTTCAGAATTTCAATCTGCTCCCGGTACATTTCAAAAGCGGCCTCATAGGTCATATCTCCGGCAGGCTCCATCATTTTGCCGCTTGTGGTAATGTCAGCAGCGACATAAACCTTGCGGGAAGCTGCGTCTGCTACTTCTCTGGAATAGGACACCAGGCGGGTGTTGATCTCTTTTATCTGATCCTGAAGATGATGCATGGTGAGATTTATGCGATTACCACCAAAGGTAGGAGCATAGATAATATCGCTTCCCGCTTCTACATAGCCTCTCTGAAGGGCCTGGAAGACATCCTTATGTGCCAGTACCCACTCCTCTGTGCAGACGCCCTTTGGCATGTCGGCAGCCATCAGATTAGAACCTGTAGCTCCATCAAGAAGAACAACATTCTGTGTAAGTGTCTGAAAATCCTGTTTTGTCATATGATAATTCCTCCTTAGATTGGCAGAACATTTTCTTGCCCGCTTGTCCGGGTATACATGATATAGTTCTGCCGGATACGGTAGATTTCGTCATAGTCCCATCCGCGTCCTGGAAATTATAACGTTTTCATAAAAAAATAAATGTAAATCTTTTGCATTATATCACTATTTGACTTGATTTTCCAGTTGTCAGCATATAAAATATATGCTATGTTCTGATAAAAGGTTACTGTTCATTCCGTGAACAGTAGCTATGAATGACTATAAGAAAAGGAGTTACACGATGAGTAGAAGGAGAAGAAGAAACGACTGGATTCCAGGCGCAGTGATCACGATCATTGTACTTATGCTTTCTGTTGTTTTCATGGGACTTCTTGCAATGACTAAGATGGTTCCCACGATTTATATGCTGATCATAGGCATTGTATTGGTATTGTTTACCGCTGTGATCTGGCTGCTGGTATGGCATTTCAGACATAAGGGCAGATTTATAGCAGGTACCATACTTGCAGTGCTTTTGGTTGCAGTTCTTGCCCTTGGCAGTTTTTATATTAATAAGACAAGAGATGCATTAAGCGGCATTTCCGGCGTTAATACAGAGGTAACCCAGATTGCAGTTTATGTAAGAAGTGACGATGCTGCGGATTCTGTTGAAGCAACTGCAGGATACAATTTTGGTATTTTGTCCTCTCTTGACCGTGAGAACACGGACGGTGCTGTAAACCATCTGAACAGTCAGTTTGGAACAGCGGTACAGACTACAGAATACGCCGGACTTACCGAGCTGGCAGACGGACTTTACAAAAATGAAGTAGGTGCGATTATCCTGAATAACGCATATCTGGATGTCCTTGAGGAAATGGATGGGTATGCGGACTTTGAGTCAAAGGTGAAACAGGTTGGAACTGTTGACGTAGAAAGTGAGATTGCGGTAAATAACACATCCTCTGATGGCAGTAATGATACTCAGACAGCAGAGCCGATAACCACCTCCAGAGGCGGTAAGGTTTATACCATTTACATCAGCGGTATTGATACCCGCGGCGAGATGACAGCTAAGAGCCGAAGCGATGTAAATATCATTGCGACTATCAATACAGACACCCGTGAGATTCTTCTTGTTTCCACACCTCGTGATTACTATGTGCCGCTTTCCATTTCAAACGGAGCACCGGATAAGCTGACACATGCAGGTATCTATGGAATTGATGTTTGTATGAACACCCTGGGAATGCTGTATGATATTGATATCAACTATTACTTCAGAATCAACTTCGGCGGATTTGTGAAGGTAATTGATGCATTAGGCGGAATTACTGTATATTCAGATTATGACTTTGATTCTAAGAACATTACAGGATACCACTTCAATCAGGGAGCAAACTATGTAAACGGAGAACAGGCCCTTGTATTCTCAAGAGAGCGATATGCGTTCCAGGAGGGTGACCGCCAGAGAGGCAAGAACCAGATGGCAGTGATCAAAGGCGTTGTGGATAAAGCACTTTCTCCGGAAATCCTTACCAGTTATTCTTCCATTCTTTCCAGCCTGGACGGATGCTTTGGTACCAATATTACCTACGAAGAAATTGCACAGCTTCTCCAGCAGCAGCTTGCAGGCGGCGGCGACTGGACGATTGTTTCCTACAGTGTGGATGGAACCGGAGCAACTGAGAAGCCATACTCCATGAGCCAGAAGGCTTATGTTATGGTACCGGATTACAGTACTGTTGATAAGGCGAAAGACCTTATGGCGAAGGTACGTAATGGCGAGGTTGTAACGCAGGCAGATGCAGACGGAACTACAGGGCAGTAAGATAGCGATTATTAGGTGGGCTCTAATAAAGAGCAAACAGACAGTTTAATAGTAAGCCAGAGCAGATTATTAAAATTTAATTTGCTCTGGCTTTTTTTGATTTGCGGAAGAAGAGAAATAAGTCGGAAGGCTGACATATTTTTGACAGGAGAAGGGCTAAATGAAGTAAAAACGATAATAAAAACATAGAATAATTGGGAAAAATTACGAATTTTATCCAGAAACAGGTAAAATGAAGGGCGTACAGTTGACAATTCAGGGGGGAGGTGGTATTTTTATTAGAAGAATGCGATGATGAAAATTGTCGGAAAATATGATTTGTCTCATTGGGATTAAAATAGCCAATGAGTAAGATAAATAATTAGATAAGTTATAAATATAAAAGCACCGGAAGGAGAAAACAATTATGAAGGGCATTATTTTAGCCGGAGGATCTGGTACACGCCTGTATCCATTAACGAAAGTTACAAGCAAACAGCTTTTACCCATTTTTGATAAACCGATGATTTATTATCCGATGTCCGTTCTCATGAACGCTGGCATCCGTGACATTTTGATTATTTCCACACCGCAGGATACGCCTCGCTTCGAAAATCTGTTGGGTGATGGTCACCAATTTGGTGTGAATTTGACCTATGCTGTTCAGCCGTCTCCAGATGGACTGGCACAAGCCTTTATTATTGGTGCTGATTTCATCGGCAATGATTCTGTGGCTATGGTACTGGGCGACAATATCTTTGCAGGTCACGGATTAAAGAAAAGACTAACTGCTGCAGTGGAAAACGCTGAGAGTGGCAAGGGTGCAACAGTGTTTGGCTACTATGTGGATGATCCTGAGCGTTTCGGAATTGTTGAGTTTGACAAAAACGGTAAGGCTATTTCTATTGAAGAAAAACCGGAGCATCCGAAGAGCAATTACTGTGTTACCGGTCTGTATTTTTACGATAACCGTGTAATCGAGTTTGCAAAGAACTTGAAGCCGTCTGCTCGTGGTGAACTGGAAATCACTGATTTGAACCGCATTTATCTGGAAGACGGCTCTCTGAATGTAGAACTGCTGGGGCAGGGCTTTACTTGGCTGGATACCGGTACACATGAGAGCCTGGTGGATGCAACCAATTTTGTAAAGACTGTGGAGCAGCATCAGCATCGTAAGATTGCCTGCCTGGAGGAAATCGCTTACCTGAACGGCTGGATCAGCAAGGATGAGCTGATGGAAGTCTACGAAGTCATGAAGAAGAACCAGTACGGTCAGTATCTGAAGGATGTCATGGACGGTAAGTATCAGGAACATTTGTATTAACTAGGGAAAGTGTAAAGGAGAATAGATCATGAATATTATTGTTACCGGCGGTGCTGGTTTTATTGGTAGTAACTTTGTGTTCCATATGCTGAAGAAATATCCAGATTATCGGATTATCTGCCTAGATAAGCTGACCTATGCAGGTAATCTGTCCACGTTGGCACCTGTTATGGATAACCCGAATTTCCGTTTTGTAAAGGCCGATATCTGTGATCGCGAAGCTGTCGACAAGCTGTTTGAAGAAGAACATCCGGACATGGTGGTCAACTTTGCGGCAGAATCTCATGTTGACCGTTCCATCGAAGACCCAGGCATTTTCCTTCAGACTAACATCATCGGTACCAGTGTGCTGATGGATGCTTGCCGCAAGCATGGAATTCAGCGCTATCATCAGGTTTCTACCGATGAGGTTTATGGTGACCTGCCGCTGGATCGTCCTGACTTGTTCTTCACTGAAGAGACCCCAATCCATACCAGTTCTCCGTACAGTAGCTCTAAGGCTGCCGCTGATCTGCTGGTTCTGGCTTACCACCGTACTTATGGTCTGCCTGTGACTATTTCTCGTTGCTCCAACAACTACGGCCCATATCACTTTCCAGAAAAGCTGATACCGCTGATGATTGCCAATGCATTGGCTGACAAGCCGCTACCTGTTTACGGCGAGGGTCTGAATGTCCGTGACTGGTTGTATGTGGAAGATCACTGCAAGGCCATTGACCTGATTATCCACAATGGCCGCGTTGGTGAAGTCTACAATGTCGGCGGTCACAATGAGAAACAGAATATTGAGATTGTGAAGATTATCTGCAAGGAGCTTGGCAAGCCGGAGAGCCTGATCACTCACGTTGGTGATCGTAAGGGTCATGATATGCGCTATGCAATCGACCCGACTAAGATTCACAACGAGCTGGGCTGGCTGCCAGAGACTAAATTTGAGGATGGCATCAAGAAGACTATTCAGTGGTATCTCGATAATCGTGAGTGGTGGGAGACCATCATCAGCGGTGAGTATCAGAACTACTACGAGAAAATGTACAGCAATCGCTAATAGGGGGAAGGAACATGAAGTTTTTTGTAACAGGCGTTGGCGGTCAGCTGGGACATGATGTAATGAACGAGCTGTTGAAGCGCGGTCATGAGGGTATCGGTTCTGATATTCAGGAAAACTATAGCGGTGTAGCAGATGATTCTGCGGTAACAAAAGCACCGTATGTCGCTCTGGATATTACTGATAAGGACGCTGTTGAAAAAGCAATTACAGAAGTTAATCCGGATGCAGTGATTCACTGTGCAGCATGGACTGCTGTGGATATGGCTGAGGATGATGATAAAGTAGCGAAAGTCCGTGTCATCAATGCAGGCGGTACTCAGAACATTGCAAATGTCTGCAAGAAGTTGGACTGTAAGATGACCTATATCAGCACAGACTATGTGTTTGACGGCCAGGGCACTGAGCCTTGGCAGCCGGACTGCAAGGATTACAAGCCCCTGAATGTATACGGTCAGACAAAGCTGGAAGGTGAACTGGCAGTCAGCCAGACACTGGAGAAGTATTTCATCGTCCGCATTGCTTGGGTGTTCGGGCTGAATGGTAAGAACTTTATCAAGACCATGCTGAATGTCGGTAAGATCCATGATGCTGTTCGTGTGGTTAATGACCAGATCGGCACACCGACTTATACATACGATTTGGCTCGACTGCTCGTTGATATGAATGAAACTGAGAAGTACGGCTATTACCATGCAACCAACGAGGGCGGTTATATCAGCTGGTACGATTTCACGAAAGAAATCTATCGTCAGGCTGGATATAAGACGGAAGTCCTGCCGGTGACCACGGCAGAGTATGGTCTGAGCAAGGCCTCTCGTCCGTTCAACAGCCGTCTGGATAAGAGCAAGCTGGTGGAAGCTGGCTTTACTCCGCTTCCGACTTGGCAGGATGCACTGAGCCGTTATCTGAAGGAAATCGAGCAGTAAGAGGAGATAGAGAAAGATGGGACAAATTAAAGTTGAGAAAAATGTAGGCGGTATAGAGGGTCTTTGTGTCATTGAGCCTGCTGTTCACGGCGATGCTCGTGGCTATTTCATGGAAACCTACAACGAGAAAGATATGAAGGAAGCTGGCATCGATATCCACTTTGTGCAGGACAATCAGTCTATGTCTACAAAGGGTGTGCTGCGCGGTCTGCACTTTCAGAAGCAGTATCCGCAGTGCAAGCTGGTGCGCGCTGTGCGCGGCACTGTATTTGATGTCGCAGTTGATTTGCGTGCAGACTCCGAAACTTACAGCAAGTGGTATGGCGTTACTTTGTCCGCTGAGAACAAGAAGCAGTTCCTCATCCCAGAGGGCTTTGCACATGGTTTCCTGGTTCTGAGCGATGAGGCAGAGTTCTGCTATAAGGTTAATGACTTCTGGCATCCGAATGATGAGGGTGGCATGGCTTGGAACGACCCAGAGATTGGAATTAAGTGGCCAGAACTGAAGGGTGAGTATAAGAGTAGCGCAAGTGCAGAAGGATACACACTGGAAGATGGAACGGCACTGAATCTGAGTGATAAGGATCAGAAGTGGTTGGGACTGAAGGATACTTTTAAATTTTAAGAACACAGGGGTAGGAAGAATGCAGCGGGAAAACGAAGTACAACACGTATTTCTGGTAGGAGCTAAGAGCTTAGGTGCATATGGCGGATACGAGACTTTTGTTTATAAGCTCACAGAGTACCACCAGAATAAGAAAAATATTAAATATCATGTGGCGTGTAAGGCTAACGGTGACGGTTGCATGGATGAAACAAAAGTGGATGGTGTGACCAGAATCAATGATCATGAGTTTGAATTCCACAATGCACATTGTTTTAAGATAGATATTCCTCAGATTGGACCTGCACAGGCAATTTATTATGATGTTGCGGCATTGAAGGCTTGTTGTAAGTACATAAAGGAATATCAGATTAAACATCCGATCGTTTATATCATGGCTTGCCGTATCGGACCTTTTGCTGGTCATTTCTATAAAGAAATTCATAAGCTGGGTGGTACTGTGTACCTGAATCCGGACGGACACGAATGGATGAGAGCAAAGTGGTCTGCGCCGATTCGGAAATACTGGAAGATTTCCGAACAAATGATGGTTAAATACTGTGATCTTGCTATCTGCGATTCAGTGAATATCGAGAAGTATATCCATGAGTGCTACGACAGTAAAGGCATCAAGGGCAGAAATCCTAAGACTACATTTATTGCGTATGGCGCAGATTTGACCCTGAGTAAACTGTCTGATGACGATGAGAAGCTGGTGAACTGGTATAAAGAAAAAGGACTGACGAAAAAGGACTATTACCTTGTCGTCGGTCGTTTTGTACCAGAGAATTCATTTGAAGTTATGATTCGAGAATTCATGAAGAGCAAGAGTCAGAAGGATTTTGCTATCATCACAAACGTAAATGACAAGTTTCTGAATGAGCTTGAGGAAAAACTGCATTTCAAGAAAGATAAGAGAATTAAGTTTGTCGGCACTGTTTATGATCAGGAATTGTTGAAGAAGATTCGAGAGAATACTTATGCTTATTTTCATGGCCATACGGTTGGCGGTACGAATCCGTCGCTAATCGAGGCTCTTGGTAGTACAGATCTGAACCTGTTGGTTGATGTTGGTTTTAATAAAGAAGTCGCAGAGGATTGTGCTTTGTATTGGAGCCGCAAACCGGGCAGTCTTGCAAAGCTGATTGATAAAGTAGATCAGATGAGTGCGGATGAAATTGCAGAGATGGGCCGGAGAGCTAAAAAGCGCGTGGCAGAAGAGTATACATGGGCTAAGATCTGTGGGCAGTATGAAGATGCGTTTCGCAAATATAATAAAAACTAAGCAGGGCGAGAATGATGAGCGAATATTATGCAGTTGTTGTTTTGTATAACAAAAAAATACAGAAATCGATTACGATTTCACATTTAATGCAGTTACAGGAAAAGCAACTTCACATTATTGTATTAGATAATAGCACAGATGATTATGTGGTGGATAATAGGAAATATTATCCGATTGATTTGCTGACCTACCATAGTATGGGTGGAAATGTTGGCTTATCCAAAGCGTATAACTATGCGCTCTCTATCCTGAAAGATAATTCTGAGGATGATATTGTAATCTGGTTTGATGATGACACGCCTGTAGACCAGGAATATTTTAATTGTTTAAAAAATAAAGCGATGGATAAATCATATGATGTCTTTGCTCCTGTGATATATGGGCAAAATGGTGTGATTTATTCGCCAAATGAATCAGGATGGCTGAAAGGAAGGTATATTAAATCTCCAGAACAACAAATTCCACAGAATAAATTTAATGCAATCAACAGTTGTCTTGCTGTAAGGTTAAAAGCATACAAAGGGTATACCTATGACGAAGGACTGTTTATGGATTGTGTTGACACAAAATTGTTTGATGATTTTCGGAAAAAAGAGTTGAAGTTTTGCACGCTTCCAGTAAAAATATACCAAAACTTTTTTCAGCGCAGTGGCAATAAGGATGTGCAAAAATATTGGAATCGGTTTCGTATAAGAATAAAAGATACAATGTATTATTCTAGTCTTAATGGTTTTAGTGGTAGGATTAGTGGATGTATTAGGATTCTTGGCTGGAGTGTGGCTTATGGTATAAAACTTAGATCAATTAACTTTAGTTTGCTTTGCGTTGCGCAAATGTTGAATCATGGGGGAGAAAAGTGATAACAAAATTTAAAAAGGATGAAATATTATTTTATTTGTCCTACATTATACTGTATATATCATTGTTTATTGGCGATGTCTATAATACCGGTAGCATGGATATATTGGCAAGATATTTGCGCATGGGCTCATATGTATTGATTTTTATTTCTTGTATTAATATGAGATTGAAAAAGAAAGATTTTTTCCGGATGATTGCTGTTTTAATGGTGACATTGCTGTATGGTGTAAAAACCGGAGACTTATATTGGAGCGTTTTAATTCTACTTATTTATAATTCAAAAAAGATTAATATAGAAAGAGTTTATAAAACGAGTTCGAGAATAATTGTAATCGGTATAATCAGTGTTTTGATTCTTTGTATGTTTGGAGTATTGCCAGACATTTTAACATCTCGCAATACGGTAGAGCAAATTAACTATAACAGACATTCTTTTGGATTTTACCATAGCAATGTTTTGCCATTGCTGATTTTTTATTTAGAAGTGTATTATATCTGTATTGCAAAAGAAAAAATACGAAATAACGTAATAGTTTTCTTTATGCTTCTTGCAGGAGTCATAAATACTTTCTGTCATTCGAGAAATGCGTTAATTCTGTCATTGGCTTTATCGTTATTTGTTATTTTTGTAAAGAAAATGAAGAAAGGTGAATATAAAATATTGTATCAAACTACGGTTTTAAGTATACCTTGTATGTCAATCTTTTCGTTTTCAATGCTGTTTTTATTACTAAAAGGTGGAATTTGGAACACAATTGACACTTTCTTTTCAGGTAGATTTAGACTGGCGATATTTAAAATGAGAAGAATTGGTCTTCATCTTATAAATATTATGAGCAATGAATCGTTCGTGAGTGATAACATTACTTATGTTAATGGAAAAGATATAAGTTCGATTGTCTTGGATAATGGATATCTGTATGTAATATTGAGATATGGAATCTTAATTATACTCGTTTACTTTTTGATCGCCTATTGTTTGGCGAAAAAGAATAAGGGAAATGCATGTGTATTGGGAACAATAATAGCAGTTTTTATAGCAAATTTTGTTGATAATGACTTGGTGGATTACTCGTTTCTTCCGTTTATTCTTTGGGCTTTTAATAATTTTAAAACTGATGGCCTCATTAAAAATGTGGGAAAGAAAGTTGATAGAATATATAAAGGAAAGATAGAAAAAATATGAAAACAGTGATAGTTGTAATTTCTGCATATAATGGCGCAAAGCATATTGAACGACAGTTGGATTCAATTTTTGAGCAGACTGGTGTAGATGTTCAGGCCTTAGTGCGAGATGATTGTAGTAAAGATAATACCGTAGAAATTGTACAAAAATACGCACAAAACCATCCGCAAAACAAAATTAAAATTATCAAGGGAGAAAATGTTGGTTTTGCAAAAAGTTTTTGGCTTGGTCTTTCGATGTGCGGCAATGCAGACTACTATGCATTTGCAGACCAGGATGATGTTTGGAAACCGAATAAGCTGATTCGGTGTATTGATGCGATGCAGGAAGCAAATCAAGTCCCACAGCTGGCATATTGCAAAATGCAGCGGAGTGACGTTCAGCTGAATCGCTTGGATGAACAGGTAGAAGTTTTGAAACCCGAACAGCTGACAAAAAAACTTACGCTAATTAAAACATATAATTACGGTGCTGCGACGGTTATCAATAAGAGTGCAAAAGAACTGGTTTGCAGAGTGTGGCCTGAAGTGGACGATTTACCTCATGATATGTGGGTTGGAACATTATGCCACTGGTTTGGTAAGGTATACTTTGTAGATGAAGAACTTTACTATTGGATTCGATATGATACCAGTGTTACAGGAGAAGGCACTAAAGGAACAGCAATTCAATATAGACTGAAAAAGACGTTACAAAAGAAATCGTATCCTAATATCAGTACAGCTATGTTAGAGGATTACAGTGATCTTCTGCAGCCAGAGGATCGTGCTTTTCTGAAAAAGGCAAGCGATTACAAAAAAGTGTTCAAAGACAAAGTATCACTTCTATTTGACCCAGCTTTCAAAAGGCTAACGTTCAGCGGAACACTCGCTCTAAAACTGGGGATTCTATTAAATTGGTATTGAGGGAAAGGAAGAAGAAAGGATGGAGCAGAAAGTATCAATTGTTGTTCCCGTGTATAATGTAGAAAAGTATCTGAAGAGATGCGTGGATTCGCTTATTGGACAAAGCTATTCAAATCTTGAAATTCTCTTGGTAGATGATGGCTCAAAAGATAGTTCGCTTTCAATCTGTAAGGAATATGAGTTGAAAGATTCTCGGATTCGAGTATTTCATAAAGAAAATGAAGGTCTTGGCCTGACACGAAATTATGGTATTGAAAGAGCTACTGGTGAGTATATTACATTTGTCGACTCGGATGATTATTTAACTTCGGATGCGATTGCAGCAATGCTGGATCGAGCGGTTGCGACAAACGCGGATGTGGTAATTGCGACTCACTATTATAAAAATGAAGTACAAGAAGTTGCAATACCAGAGCGTTTATATAGCGGAAATGAAATTAAGAAGGAACTTATGGTTCATATGATGGGCAACAACGGAAATAAACTTGATGCCCTATCTTATACGGCATGGGGAAAATTGTATAAAAAAGAGCTGTTCACTAAAAACAATCTTGTTTTTCCATCCGAACGAAAACTTATCTGGGAAGACTTGGCATTTAGTGCAGATGCATATCCACTGTGCGAAAGAGTATATGTTCTCCATAAACCTGTTTATTATTATTGCTTTAATGAGGGGTCTTTGACACATACGTACAAGCCGAATAAGTTGGAACTTGTTATGGAATTGTACTATTATATGGGCATAAAAATACAGGAATTAGATTTGCCAGTTGAAGCCAAATATCGTCTGAATACAAATTTTATCGGGCATATTCGTACTTGCATTAAACTTGAAGTATTTTATGCGGATAAAAATGGATTTGTAACAGCAATTCAAAATATCAGGAAGATTTGTTCCAGAAAAGATGTTCAAACATTAATAGGAAATTATCCAAAAGCCTCTTTTAATAGGTCGCAGTATATTTACAATTTTGCAATGGAGCATAAGTGGATTTATACTATTTATTTCCTGACATGGCTTCAGAATAAAAAGAAGAGAATCGAGTAAATAATGGAAAATACAAGGAAAATATATTTCAAAAGCAAAAAAAAGTTTCTGAAATATGCATTGCTCAAAGAACATGAATGGTATCTGTATTGCTTTCAAAAAAAACTGCGTGCAGAAGAAAATGCAAGCAATATTTTTTCAAAATTCATTTATCGATTGAGCAAGAATAGATTGGGGTCAAAATTAGGAATTTATATACCAGCAGGTGTTTTTGACGAGGGATTACATATTTGGCATTACGGCAACATTGTTGTAAATGCGGAATCCAGAGTCGGAAAAAATTGCATGCTACATGGTGATAACTGTATTGGAAATAATGGAAAAACGGAAGGATGTCCCATTATTGGTGATAACGTTGATGTTGGAACTGGTGCAAAAGTGCTAGGTCCTATTCGGATTGCCAATGGAGTTAAAATTGGAGCAGGGGCAGTTGTTGTTAAGAACTGTTTAACAGAAAATGCTACTATTGTTGGAATCCCTGGCAAAGAGATTAGAAGAAAATAATTGGAGAGCAGAAATGGAAACCACACCTAAAATTTCAGTAATTATGAGTGCGTATAATGAGTCATTTGATGAATTGAGTAGAAGTATTAATTCCATTTTAAATCAAACGTTCCAGAATATTGAATTTATAATTGTTAGTGATAATCCTGATAACCAAGATATAAAGACGGCAGTTTATGAAGCAAATGATCAAAGAATAAAATTTATAGAAAATAAAGAAAATATCGGACTAGTACGAAGCTTAAATAGAGCTATTAGTAAAGCAACAGGAAATTTTATTGCACGGATGGATGCTGATGATATTAGTAGGAAAACTCGTTTGAAGGATGAACTGCAATATATGCAAAAAAATAATTTAGATGTTGTAGGTTCATTTATTGAAATAATAGATGAAAGGGGAATTGTCCAAAAGAGTGCAATGAGGTTTCCTGTTACAGCTTCTCAGGTCAAGGTGTTTATGCGTTGGGGGAATTGTTTAGCACATCCTACATGGTTGGCAAAGTCAAATGTCTATCAAGATTTAAACGGGTATCGGAATGTACCTCGTTGTGAAGATTACGATTTTATTCTCCGGGCAATAGCACATGGATATAAAGTTGGGAATATTCCGAAGGTTGAACTGAGTTATAGAATACGTCAGAGTGGCGTATCAAAATCACATGAGACTGAACAGTTTTTACTAAGAGATTATCTTGCCAAAAATATGAAGCAGATTGATTTGCTCACGGAAGACACCATTACAGATTTTCTCAATTCCGAAAAATTCCGTCGTCAGCTTGAACAGCTTTCATACTATAAAAGGGAAAAGCAAATGATAAAAACTGGATCGAGCATCGAAAAAATAAAAAGTACTGTGCAAATTCTGAAAAGTCGTTTTTTTTGGAGAGATATCGTTGAAAAAACATCACTGTTGCTAAGAGAGCATATATAGCTGAAAGGATGGTTCAAGTGGAGAAGCTTTTACTTTTAATGCCCTCATTTATGGGATATGAGAAAAGCTTGCAGGATCAGTTGGGAAAAAAATATGAAGTAACATTACTTAATTGCGACCAATATGATAAAGTGATTCTCGAAGAATATAAAAAATGCAGTAAATTTCGGTGGATGTTGCGAAAGCTTTTTTCGGCAATTAAAGAACATGATCAAGAAAGAGCGGAAGCTAAGTATTTGGTGCAAACGCTTGAAAAGATAAATACAACGAAGAATTACTATTCGGTGGTATTTTGCATCAATGGATCTTTTTTGTCTGATAAATTTTATCAAGTAGTAAGGGAAAAAAACCCACAAGCACGGTTTATTTACTATGCGTGGGATGATGTGAAAAATTTAATAAAACAATCACATATCAAGTTCTTTGATGAGAGGTTTGCATATAATATTTCTGAATGTAAAAAGTATAATTTTTCGTATTGTCCGATGTTTGTCCAAAATGAAACAGTAGGACATGATTCAAAAGATTTATATGACATTCTTTTTATTGGATCGGCACACTCGGATCGACAGAAAATTGCAGATGAATTGTATTCAAAATATGGAAAAGAGTACAAGCTGTTCATTTATTTGTATGATCCCGCACATACAAATGGAAATTTTTGCCATGACCAGCCATTAACATATGAAAAATATATCGCGTATATGCGGAAGTCTAAAGTTCTTATAGACGTACCGCAATCTACACAAGAAGGCCCTACTACACGTTCATTTGATGCGTTGCTAACAAAGACAAAAGTGGTTACGGTAAATCCGTTCATAAAGGAATACCCAATTTATTCTGATAATATCTTGATTGTAGACAGGAACAACATAGTCATAGATGATGCATTTATAGAAAAGCCATATGTCGAAACAGGTTATCAGGCATTGACTATTCCAGAATGGTTGAAAAAATTCGATTTATAAGGAAAAAGAAAAAATGAAAATTTTAGTTATTAACTGCCATCCGGATAACCGTGGCGATGAAGCGGCTGTTCATGCGATGGTAGATGAAATAAGTGCTGCATATCCAGGCGTTGAAATTACATTGGCTATCCGTGGTGCTGGTACAAAGTACCCTAATATGCCATCGAATGTAAAAATGATACATCAGTTTATGCCAATTTCTTCTAAAGCAAAATTGGCACATCGAATCGCTGTACTGACAGGTGGAAGGGTATCAATTTCTTCAAATGAGAAAGCTCTGATTTCGGAGATTTCTAAAGCTGATATTATTTTACATGCTCCAGGTGGTCCTAGCATTGGCGATACATATTATAGTGATGAGCCAACTTATCTTGCAATTTATGATTTGCTGATTGCAATGCATAAACCATATATGTTTTATGCCCCGTCTATGGGACCGTTTCAGAGGGAAGAACGCATTTCATGGCGCAAAAAGGTGTTGGACTATGCAGAGGCTATTGTGTTAAGGGATCCTATCTCCGAGAAATATGTACGTGATTTTGTTCCGGATAAAACAATTTCTTTGACTTTAGACTCAGCTTTTCAACATGATGTAAATATTGAGCATAACAAAGAAAAGCTAAATCAATATATGGAATTAAAGAGATTTTTAGAAAAACATGAAAAATGTGTAGGTGTGACAATTACAGATTTACTGTGGCATCCGGTGTATTCTAAAAATCCTGCAATTTCAAAAAATATTCATGATGTATTCCACGAATTTCTTTCAAGTCTTACAAAGGCTGGTTATGGTGTGGTGTTTATTCCGCAATTATATGGAAACGGAAATGATTATGATTTGATGCGTACATTCTGTTGTGATACAAATGATTATTTTGTAGTAACAGCAAGTGATGAGCGATATGATACTTATTTTCAGCAGTATTTGATAGGTCAATTGTACGCAGTTATTGGTATGCGATACCATAGTAATATTTTTTCTGCAAAGATGGGAACACCTTTTATTTCGATATCATATGAACAAAAGATGAAAGGCTTTATGGAAAAAATGAATTTGGCAGAATATTGCATTGACCTTAAAACCTTATCAAAAGATACTATTGAAAATCGTTTTGAGCAGCTTGTAAATCATTATGATGAATACAAGAAGTATCTCTGTAATAAACATGCCTTTATGAAGTCTGAAGCTCATAAAACAACAGATATTTTAGTAACGGTATTGGAAAGAAAAGAGAAGGTACAGTGATATGAACAGAACTCAAAACGCAACAAGAAATATAGTGTTTGGAGTCATTTTAAAGATTTATCAGATTTTATTGCCATTTATAATGCGAACGGCAATGATTTATCTGATGGGTGTAGAATATCTAGGATTAAATAGTTTGTTTACATCTATTTTACAAGTTTTGAATCTTGCAGAACTGGGAGTGGGTTCGGCGATGGTTTATAGTATGTATAAGCCAATTGCTGAGAATGACAAATCAACTATTTGCGCATTGTTAAAGTTATATAAAAAATACTATTTTTTTATTGGACTAATAATCGCTTGTGTAGGCGTTTTGCTGACCCCTTTGATTCCAAAACTAATTAGTGGAGATATTCCTGGACAGTTAAATGTTTATATTTTATATCTGCTAAACTTAGCAGCTACAGTAATGACATATTGGCTGTTCGCCTATAAAAATTCTTTACTTCAAGCTTATCAACGAAGCGATATAGCGAGCAAGATAACGATTGTAACAACAACACTCCAATATGCGACACAATTAATTGTCTTATGGTTGTTTCATAACTATTATCTTTACATTATCGTTATGCTTTTTACACAGGCAATGGCGAATGTTATTACTGCGATGGCAGCATCGCATCTGTATCCAGACATGGAACCAAAAGGAGACTTGCCTGATAGAACGGTCAAAACAATTAATCAAAGAATTAAAGACTTGTTTACCGCAAAACTTGGTGCAACGATTGTTAATTCGGCAGACACAATTGTTATATCAGCGTTTTTAGGTTTGACAATTCTTGCCATGTATCAAAACTATTATTTTATTATGTCCTCTGTTATGGGGATATTGACAGTAGTTTTTAGCTCCTGTTTAGCTGGAGTCGGTAATAGCATGGTGATGGAGAGTGCAGAAAAAAATTATAATGATTTTAGAGTTCTTACATTTTTAATAAATTGGATCGTTACTGTCTGTATGTGTTGCTTTGCAACAGTATACCAACCATTTATAGAACTTTGGGTAGGAAAAGATTATACTTTTGATGAAATAGTTGTTGCACTTTTTTGTGTTTATTTTTATCTTGTAACGATGCAGCAGATAAATGGAATGTATAAGGATGCCGCAGGTGTATGGCATCAGGATAGATTTCGTCCGCTTATTGCAGCAATGGTCAATTTGTTTCTTAACATTGTATTAGTTCAATTTTGGGGTATTTACGCAATATTACTTTCAACCATCATTAGTTATGTTTTTATATCAATGCCATGGATGATTAGTAATGTTTTTAAGTATGTATTTCATAGAAGCTTGAAGCAATTCATGAAAGAGTTTGTGACATATTTCATTGCCGCATGCATTATTACATTTTTATGCTGTATTTTATGTAGAACAACAAGAGAGCTTTCTTTGTTAGGACAGGTTATAATAAATTTGATTTTTTCAGTTGTTTTGTCAAATATAGCAATGTTTGTTATATATAGAAAAAATAGCTATTATAATCAGATGGTTGAACTGGTTGATAGGATAACCAAGTTTAAATTTACACGAGTATTGAAAATAATAAAAAAATAGCGAGGAAACCTTTCTGCAAAAGCATATAGTAAAGGGGAAAATAAATTATGTATTCAAGTGAAAGAAATGTGCAAATGCTATTATCGCTATTAAAAGCGCATAAAATAAAAAAAATGGTATTAAGCCCAGGAAGTGCAAACGCGTCTTTTGTAGCAAGTGCACAATATGATGGAGAATTTGAATTGTATTCTTCTGTTGATGAGCGATCCGCAGCATATATTGCCTGTGGGCTAGCAGAAGAATCTCAAGAGCCTGTTGTGATTTGTTGCACTGGAGCTACAGCATCAAGAAATTATATGCCCGGATTGACAGAGGCATACTATAGAAAATTGCCTGTTATTGCAGTAACGGCAACGCGACCAATTGCATGGCTGGGGCAAAATCGTGATCAGCTAATTGATAGAACTGTTATACCAAAGGATATTGCAGTAAAAAGTGTACATCTTCCAGTAATAGAGAATGAGCAAGATGAATGGGAATGTAATTTAAAAATTAATGATGCTTTATTGGAACTTCGAAGAAATGGAGGCGGACCCGTACATATAAATTTGACTACATCCTACAGCCTTGATTTTTCTGTAAGCAAACTTCCAGAAGAACGTGTAATTCAAAGAGTTGATTTAGAAAGTAAATTACCTGAATTATCTAAGGGAGATATTGCAATATTTGTAGGAGCGCATTCGGTATGGAATGAGAGACTAAAAGCTTCGGTTGAATCATTCTGTGAAGAATATAATGCGTTTGTTTTTTATGATCAAACAAGCAATTATACCGGAAAGTATGGTATTCCTTGTGGCGTATTCGATATTGTAGGGTTTCCTAATTTAAAGATAAATCTATTGATTCATTTGGGAAATATTTCAGCATCATGGCCAGCATTTGCCGAAGAAATCTGGAGAGTGAATCCTGATGGCGAGATTCGTGATACATATCAACATCTTACAAAAGTATTTGAAATGCAAGAAGAAGATTTCTTTAAGGCATATTGTGGAAACAATTCAAAAAGTCGGATTACACAATATGAAAAGTGGCATGCTGTATATCGTTCACAAATAGAGGCGATGCAGAACAGTAATAATGATATGGCATTTTCTTCTTTGTGGATTGCACAGAACATGTATAAAGAAATGCCAAAGAATTCCATTATTCATTTTGGAATTTTGAATTCTCTCCGTTGTTGGAATTGTTTTGAAACTGATCATAGCATTCGCGGTTATTCGAATACAGGTGGTTTTGGAATTGATGGAGGTGTATCAAGTTTAATAGGCGCATCCCTTGTGAACTCTGATACCATATACTATGGTATTTTTGGAGATTTAGCATTCTTTTACGATATGAATAGCTTGGGAAACAGACATATTTCATCGAATGTACGTATTCTTGTTGCCAATAATGGATTGGGAGGAGAATTTAAAAATTCATTGGGAAACGTTCAGAAAGCAGGTCTTGGTGACTCGGCAGATGCGTATATTTCTGCTTATGGGCATTATGGCGAGAAATCACAGGAGCTTTTAAAGCATTACGCACAAGATTTGGGATTTCAGTATTTGTCGGCAACTGATAAAACAAGCTTTCTTGCAGCAATGAAAGAGTTTACCGCTACGAAACATAAGGAAAAGCCGATACTTTTTGAAGTGTTTATGGATGAACATGAGGATGTAAGTGCTCTTGATTTGACTCAGAGTCTAAGAGATTTTTCAGAAAATGACCAAAATGTTATGGCTAAAACAAAAAAACTAGCTAAAAATATTCTTGGCCGAAATGGTGTAAAAATGATTCAAAAAGTTATGCACAAAAATGACTGAGGTGTAAAAATGGGAGTGGGTTCAAAAATTCGAAAGTTGATAGATTATTATTACTCAAAAAAGAATGAAAAGAATGTAGTTCCAATCAATATTCCGAAAAACAAGAGTAATTTACTGGAAAATAAAGTTGCATTGATAGTTGGCGGAACTGGTGGTATTGGAGCAGCAATCGCAGAGTCATTTTTGGAAGCTGGTGCAAAAGTTATTATTTCAGGAACAAGCGAAGAAAAAGTAACAAAGACTGTTGAAAAACTTGGAAATGCTACAAGAGGTATACAGATAGATTTAAACAATGTGACAGAATTTGATAATAAAGTCTCACAGGCTATTAGTTTGTTTCCTGAAAATAGGATTGATATTCTTGTGAATTGCGCAGGCGTACATGGCAATCAAAAATTTGGAAGCGTTTCAGAAGCAACATATGATGCAGTTATGAATACGAATCTTAAAGGATTGTTTTTTATGACGCAGATAGTAAGTAACTACATGAAAGAGAAAAAAATAAAAGGACATATTCTTAATGTTAGTTCGGCTGCTGCTCTAAAACCTGGCTATACTCCTTATGAAATATCAAAAAGTGGAGTTCGGTCGTTTACATTGGGAGCTGCAGCTGAATTGATTCCATATGGAATTGTTGTAAATGCAATTGCTCCAGGACCAGTTGCAACGGCAATGCTTGGGCGCAAGGAGGGAGACACTTTGTATACAGATTGTATTCCGGCAAAGCGTTTTGCAACACCTTCAGAGATTGGACAACTGGCAGTGATAATGGTTAGTGATATGTGTGATTTGGTAATAGGAGATACATTTTATATTAGTGGGGGATCTGGAACTATTCAATATTGATAATATGATCTCTCGAAATCCTGATAGATCATGCCCGCGAAACTCTGTGTGAACTTCCAAAAAAATCTCCCCTAAACAAATTTTAGGGATGATGAGGAATAAAAAAATATTGAAAATCCGGCGTTTTGCACGCAAATTTGCTTGCAATCGACCGGATTTTATGACAAAATAATTATAGGGCATTTATACCCTATAATTGTAAACGGATTATTATTCGGATGGAGGGATTCCTATGTTCCTGAAATATAAAGTTGACATTCCTGTTGTGCCGGGGAAACTGGTGAGAAAAAACCGTGGCGGACACACTTATATAGAGTATGAATATGATCGGATTTATGATCCGGTGAAGCAGTATACATATCCAAAACGGGCGTCTATTGGACGCGTGGATCCGGAAGATCCGACCAGGATGACTCCGAACGAAAACTTTTTAAAGTACTTTCCTGATGCAGAAATCCCGGAAGAAATAGACCGTTCAGACCGGAGTCCGTATTTAAATATCGGTACGTATGTGGTACTTCATAAACTCATCCAGAACTGTAAATTAAAAGAGATTTTAGACGAATATATGGATGAAAAAGACATCGGCTTTTTGCTGGACCTGGCCTGCTACAGCATTATCGAAGAGAAGAATGCAGGGCAGTACTATCCGGATTATGCGTATGAACACGCCCTTTTTACACCTGATATGAAGATATATACAGACTCAAAAGTATCCGATTTTCTGCATGGGTTAAAGCCGGAACAGTCGGTTGGATTCCTGAACAGCTGGAATAAATCAAAGAATAAACGGCAGAAGATTTACCTCTCTTATGATTCCACAAATAAAAACTGCCAGGCCGGTGATATAGACCTTGTGGAATACGGGAATGCGAAAGTAGATGCGGGGCTGCCCATTTTTAATTACTCAGTTGCCTGTGATTCTGCGAACAGGATCCCTCTTTTTTACGAACTGTATCCAGGCAGTCTGAATGATGTTTCCCCGCTGATCTGCATGATCGATAAGGCTCAGGGATACGGTTACAGGAACATTGGATTTATCCTTGACAGAGGCTATTTTAGTAAGAAAAACCTGGCATATATGGATCAGAATGGCTACAGTTTTCTAATTATGGTGAAGGGAATGAAGGACTTTATCCGTGGAATCATAGAGGAAAACCAGGGTGGTTTTGAGAACAGCCGGGGGAAATATGTTGACCGGTATGATGTATACGGTACGACAGTGAAGCGTTTTTTATGCGAGGGAGACACGAAAAAAAGGAACTTTCATATTTATTACAGTGACGGAAAAGCTTACAGTGAAAAGCAGGAGATCAAGCAGAGTATACGCCGTCTGAAAAAATATCTGGACAGCTGTGTTGGAAAAGAATGTGTGCTTTTCGGACCAGAAATCGGGAAGTATTTTCACCTGAATTATGAAAAGGATGGGAAGACACTGAAGCTTGCAGAAGAGAACACTTCCGCAGTGGAAAAGGAACTGTCCCTGGCTGGATATTTTGCCATTGTTTCCTCGGATAATATGACGGCGAGGGAAGCAATAGAGCTTTATAAAAGCAGGGATGCTTCGGAAAAACTGTTCCGCAGTGATAAGTCTTATCTTGGAAATAAAAGTATGCGGGTGCATAGTGATGAAGCACTTTCGTCAAAGGTATTTATCCAGTTTATTGCCCTGATCCTGCGTAGCAGGATCTATACAGCACTGAAAGAAAAAACCGAAAAAATGCTGAAAAAACCGAACTATCTGACGGTTCCGGCTGCCTTAAAAGAACTGGAAAAAATTGTAATGATACGTCAGCTTGATGGCGTTTATCGTCTGGATCACGCCGTCACAGCAACCCAGAAAATAATACTGGATGCCTTCGGTTTAAATGAAGGAAATGTGCGGTATCAGGCGAAAGAGATCGGAAATATTTTGCAAAACCAGTAAGAAAACGAAGGAGAAAAAGAGCATGGCAAGGACGAGAAGAAGCAGTGAACAGGAAAACAGTAGCCGTTCTTATGATGAAATGTTTTCGGAAGTTCACAATGCATACCGGAGCTTGCGATGGGGCGAAAAATAGTGGCGGTACGCTGACTTATTGACTTGTTATTTGACCTGCTAAATGGTAAAATCAAAATACACTGGGGTAGACTGTGAAGAATTTGTTCTTTTTGCACATTACTCCAGGAGTACAGCTTCGAAAAGGAGCGTGTAAAGTGTGCTGGGATTGAAAAAGCTGCCAGTTGGGTTTGAAAGTTTTCAAGAAATTCGAAAGTTGGGCTGCTATTATGTGGACAAAACGAAACTGATAGAGCGGCTTCTTGAGAATTGGAGTAAAGTGAACCTGTTTACAAGACCTCGCCGATTCGGAAAAACCTTAAACATGAGTATGCTTAAGAGCTTTTTTGAAATTGGAACAGATGCAACATTGTTTGATGGTCTTTATATCTCACAGAATAAAGAACTTTGCAGGGAATATATGGGAAAGTATCCGGTTGTGTGCTTGTCCCTAAAAAGCGTGGACGGGCTCACATTTGAGGAGGCACAGTACTCATTGTGTGAGCTGATTGCCAGTGAAGCTAGACGTTTCAAGTATTTGCTGAATAGTGACAGATTGGATGACGACGAAAAGAAACTGTATCGTGATTTGATTTCGTTTCAAGAGGGACGAGAAACTGTATTTGCAGTAAAGCTTAAATTTTCACTAAAGAAAATATCAGAGCTATTATATAAACATTATAATCAGAAAGTAATTGTTCTGATTGACGAGTATGATGTGCCGTTCGACAAAGCATTTCAGCACGGCTATTATAGAGAGATGGTATCGCTAATCCGAGGCGTGTTTGGTGAGGCATTAAAGACAAATGATTATCTGCAGTTTGCTGTGTTGACAGGATGCCTTCGGGTTTCCAAGGAGAGCATCTTTACGGGTTTGAATAATTTCAAGGTTTATGCTGCTGATGATGTTCAGTATGAGGAAGAATTCGGTTTCACAAAAGAAGAAGTAGCGAACCTCTTGGCTGACTACAATATGCAAGAACATTCTTCAGAAGTTAAAGAGTGGTATGACGGTTATCATTTTGGGAATGTGGACATTTACTGCCCATGGGATGTAATAAACTATGTTTTAGATCGGCTGACGGACCCGGATGCACCCTCAAAATCCTACTGGATTAACAGTAGCGGAAATGACTTGGTTAAACGCTTTGTTGACAAGGCAGATACAACCACAAAAGATGAAATCGAGCAGTTGATCGCTGGGAATGCGGTTGAAAAGAAAATTCGGCTGGATTTGACTTATGATGAAATTGATAACAACATTGATAATGTATGGAGCGTTCTTTTTACAACTGGTTATCTTACACGGCTTGGAAAGAACGAAAACGGTGTGTATAGTCTAGTCATCCCTAATAAGGAAGTTCGCGAGGTTTTCGTCTCTCAAATCAATGAATGGTTCAATGGAGTTGTGAAAAACGATAGCTCTTCCATAAAGAAAATCGTTTCTGGATTTCTTGAAGGAAAGACCGATGATATTCGGCGGGAACTGACAATGTTTCTTGGCGAGACGATCAGCGTTTTGGATACGAAAGCCAGAAACGAAGAAAAGGAAAACTTCTACCATGGCATTTTAATCGGTATTCTGAAAAACTATTCCGGATGGGCAGTTAAATCAAACAAAGAGTCCGGTGATGGATTTGCTGATATTCTGCTTAAGCCCAAGAATCCTGATGTGGGAATCGTGATAGAATTAAAATATGCATATTCCATGAATGATCTTGATAAGGCCTGTGAAAGAGCAATGGAACAAATCAAGGATCGCAGATACGATACAGAACTGCGTGAGGATGGACGAAATAATATTCTTGCGTATGGAATTGCATTCTGCAAAAAGCGTTGTAAAATCGTAGTTGAAAAACTATAAGCAAACACCCTCGCCCGCCAGCGCACTATGTAACTCTTAGATGGTACGCTGGCGGGCTTTTTTCTGCTATATGATTGCGATGTGTTCAAGCCATAGGTATAATAGAAGAAAAGATACAAAAAAGAAGAAAATACGGAGGACAGAAAATGAAGACAGCCCTTGTAACAGGAGGCAGCTCCGGCATCGGACGCTGTACGGCGGCTGCATTAAGGAATGCCGGGTTTGCAGTCTATGAGTTCAGCCGCCGAGATGCGCCGCAGGACGGAATAAAACACATCAGCGTGGATGTGACAGATGAAGATGCTGTCCAGAAAGCGGTCGAGAAAATTATATCAGAAGCAGGTGGAATTGATGTCGTGGTCAACTGCGCAGGATTCGGAATCTCCGGTGCAGTGGAGTTTACGCCACTTGACCAGGCAAAGGCACAGTTTGATGTGAACTTCTTCGGAACAGTCAATGTGAACAAGGCGGTCTTGCCGTTCATGCGGGAAGCCGGAAAAGGGCATATTATCAATATTAGTTCTGTGGCGGCAGCTGCACACATTCCGTTCCAGGCATTCTACTCCGCCAGTAAGGCGGCGATTTCTTCCTATTCATGCGCTTTGGATAACGAAGTGAAGCCTTACGGCATTCAGGTGACTGCGGTTGAACTGGGAGATATCCACACTGGTTTCACGCAGGCGCGGCAGAAGGTGATCGTTGGCGATAAAGAGTACGGCGGTCGTATTTCCCGAAGCGTCAGCCAGATGGAAAAGGATGAGCAGAACGGTGCCAGCCCAGAAGTAATTGGTGCATACATTGCAAAAATCGCAGAGAAGAAGTGCAAGCCGATATGTGTGGCGGGAGCGCAGTACAAATTCCTCAGTCTGCTGTGCAAACTGCTGCCCTGCGGTCTTCGTGGAAAAATCGTTGGAGCGATATACGCGAAATAATAACCTTAACTTCCTGAAAAAGTAACACTCAAAAAATAGCAGATTGTAAAAAAATCTGAATTGAATTTTGCACATTCTGTGCTATAATAATATCCATCTAGAAGAGAGGCGAAGAATTATGATATTAGTTGATAAAGACATTAAAAATCGTCAGTCTGAGATATTCTGTGATGGATGCTATGATGAATCCTGTGTAAATGCAGTGTCATACGATTTACATATATTAGGGATTGTTGCGCAGGATGAACTAGCTGATTCTTATGTTTTGCATCCGAATGAAGTGATTTTTGTTAAAATGGAAGAGAAAATCCACATGCCTAAGGATTTAATGGGAAGAATTGGAGAGAAGAATTCCAGAATAAGGCAGGGATTATGGGTGTCCGGGCCACACTATTTCCCAGGGCATGAAACTTATATTTATCTGCGTGTTCAGAATATTACTTCTGATACGATCAAAGTGAAGAAAGGTGATAAAATCGCCCAGATATTTTTTGAGCAATTAAGTGATGTACCTGAACATACATATGATCAGCAGCAGAACGCATCTTTTAATGATGAAGACCAGTATAGAGGTATGGCGGAATATAAGGATGAATATGAGAAACGTATGGAGAAGATAAAGGATGCGAATAATGATTTGGATGAAAAGATAAATCATATATATGCGAATATATTAACTCTTATGGGAATCTTTGTATCCGTTTTTTCTCTGATTACAGTTAATTTCAGTAATCTGGGAAAATCATTTGCAAATACAAAGTATGTAGCAGTTATGAATTTGTCGCTAGGTATTGTTATTTGCTTATTCCTGGGATTAATTATGTTTTTTATTAACCATAAGACTTGCAGTAAAAAAATGATAGTTTTTTATGGAGTTATTATGGTAGTATTGATTGCTGTATTATTGGGCGTATTATTGCTTTAGTACAAGGTAAAATCTGAATATTGAAAACGGTATAAAAACCGCCTATACTCAGTTCCAAACTAGCTGAGTATAGGCGGTTTTGCATATCTATGCAGCTTCATAATTGTCATATTATTCCAGTAATACGACAGGTTTTCAAGACATACTTTCACATCTTTTTCCCATCGTTGCCTTACATTCTAGAGCGTGTCTGAAAAATAAAAATTGCACAAAACGCATGTTTTATTTCCCTTTTTCATGATAAAATAAAGAAAAGGGGGGGTTCACTATGTTAAGACGATATGAGTTAACTGATGAAGAATGGCTTCGCATTGAGCCTTTATTGCCTCCTGAAAATACTGGAAAACAAGGGCGTCCAAGGAAAGACAATCGTATTATTATGAATGGAATTGTATGGCTTGCCCGTAGTGGGGCACCTTGGCGCGATCTTCCTGAACGTTATAGTTCATGGAACAATGGTATTTAGATAAATAAAGCATATTCCGGAGATTACTTGGCATTTAAAAAGAAATGCCTTGAAAAATTTATGAAATATGAAAATGGTTAAATTCTTGTTCATTTTGACAACGACAAATAAGCAGATTTTCATCTGCTTGAAAAAGTGATATACTACCAGTTGATGATACTGTTTAGGAAACACGGTATATCAGATATTTGGGTTTTCTGAAATGAGCACAGAAATGCTGGATCGATGTGTGGTTCGTACAAATGAAGCGTATTTGCGTATACAGGAATTGCAATTGAAGGAAGAGAAAAGAATTTCACTTGTAAAGTCTTTGATTGAAGAGAATAAAATTGATATAAGTAAAGATGACAAAACAGAGAATCAGATTAGGAATCTGTTATTATTGCAAAAAGCAAAGCAAAAATCTGAGCTTTATAAAATGGACGAAAAAGAAATAAACGTAACCAGAGTCTGGTGTGATTTGCTTATCTCATCTGTTTTTTCGGAGACGATTTCTTACGGATTGATGTTAAGGCTGGTCGAGAATGGGATAGTAACAGAATCTGAAATTTCTGAATTGCTGGAAGACAAATACAATATAAAGAAAGATTATGAATGGTATTCTGAAGATTTTATGGGATGTGAATTGGATGAATCTACAGATATTAGAATAGAGGATGTTTGGGAACTATGTGCAGAACGGGTGGAGAAAGTGGTTGGTGTCAAAATATAGTGATCGAAAGGTAGGAAGAGAAATAACTCAAAAACTTACCTTTTAACATTGCAAAGTTAAAATGAAATAAATCGAGTTAAAAAGAAAATGCTAAATGTGCTGTATCAATGTTATGGCTTGAACCATAATACATAATGTCGCCCCGGCAGGAAATCCTGCCGGGGCGTTCGTCATCTTCTGCATTATATTTTATAAAATACCTTATACCACTCCGCAAACTTCCTCAATCCATCTCTTAAGCTAGTGCTTGGTTTGAAACCGAAGTCTCGCTCCAGAGCGGTGGTATCTGCGTAGGTGATGGGGACATCGCCGGGCTGCATGGGGACTAATTCTTTGTGGGACTCGAAGTCGTAGTCAGCGGGGAGGACTTCTGCGCGGATCAGTTCCTGCTGAAGGATGTCCACGAAGTCCAGAAGGTTTTCCGGGCTGTTGTTGCCGATGTTGTATACGGCGTATGGCGGGATGGGAAGGCCGTCCTCGCCGTTTTTCTTTTCTGGTGCGCCCTGCATAACTCTCTTGACGCCTTCTACGATATCGTCTACATAAGTGAAGTCGCGCTTGCAGTTTCCATAGTTGAAGATCTGGATGGTCTGGCCTTTCAGAAGCTTGTTGGTGAAGCCGAAGTATGCCATGTCCGGTCTTCCGGCAGGCCCGTAAACAGTAAAGAAACGAAGTCCTGTGGACGGAATGTTATAGAGCTTGGAGTAGGCGTGGGCCATCAGCTCGTTGGATTTTTTGGTTGCGGCATACAGAGATACCGGGTTGTCTACCTTATCATCTGTGGAATAAGGAACTTTTTTGTTGGTTCCGTATACGGAAGAGGAGGCATATACCAGATGCTCCACACCGGTTTCGCCGTTGTCATAAGAATGACGGCAGGCTTCCAGGATATTGTAGAAACCGATCATGTTGGATTGGATATAGGCGTCCGGGTTTGTGATGGAATAGCGGACGCCAGCTTGAGCACCAAGGTTTACTACAACTGCAGGCTTGTGCTTTGCGAAAATCTGATCGATCATTGCTTTGTCAGCAAGGTCGCCTTTGTAAAACTGGTAAGTAGACTCCGGATGTTCTGCTGCGCATTTCTCAATTTCAGAAAGTCTCCACTCTTTGATGGAAACATCGTAATAGTGGTTCATGTTGTCCAGTCCCACAATGTTGATAGGGGACTGGGTTCTCAAAAGCTCCAGTACCAGGTTGCTGCCGATGAAGCCGGCGGATCCTGTTACAAAAACGGTCTTATTTTTTAAATCAATTTTCTGCATGGTTTCTCTCCTTTAATCGCGGCGGAAAATGTCACGGGTGTATACTTTTTCCTGTACGTCATCCAGTGAAGTGTCATAACGGTTGGCAATAATGGCCTGAGAGATTGCTTTGAACTCATTCAGATCGCCAATGACGCGGCTTCCGTAGAAGGTGGAGCCTGCTGGAAGGGTTGGCTCGTAAATAACCACTGTGGCACCTTTTGCCTTGATTCTCTTCATAACACCCTGGATGGAGGACTGGCGGAAGTTATCGGAATTGGATTTCATGGTAAGACGGTATACGCCTACCACAACCTCTTTTTCCTTGGAAAGATCCCAGGCGCTGTTGGCTTCGTATGCACCTGCGATCTCAAGAACACGGTCAGCAATGAAGTCTTTTCTGGTACGGTTGCTCTCGACGATGGCAGACATCATGTTCTGCGGTACATTCTGGAAGTTGGCAAGCAGCTGCTTGGTGTCTTTTGGCAGACAGTAGCCGCCGTAGCCGAAGGATGGGTTGTTGTAATGGGTTCCGATTCGCGGATCCAGGCAGACACCATCGATGATCTCTTTTGTATTCAGCCCTTTGGATTCTGCGTAGGTGTCAAGCTCATTGAAATAGGAAACACGAAGGGCAAGGTATGTATTTGCGAAAAGCTTAACAGCCTCTGCTTCTGTGAATCCCATGAATAAAGTATCGATGTTTTCTTTGATAGCACCCTGCTGCAGAAGAGATGCAAAAATATGTGCTTTTTCAGAAGAAGCCTCATCGCAGGATACAATAATACGGGATGGATAAAGGTTATCATAGAGGGCCTTGGATTCACGGAGAAACTCAGGACTGAAAATGATATTCTGAGTATTGTATTTGCTTCGTACCTGTTTGGTGTAGCCAACCGGGATGGTAGACTTGATGATCATAGTGGCATCCGGGTTTACTTTCAGGACCAGTTCGATTACGGTTTCTACTGCAGAGCAGTCAAAGAAGTTTTTCTTGCTGTCATAGTTGGTAGGAGCAGCGATGATTACGAACTCTGCGTCCTTGTATGCGGATTCTCCATCTGTAGTTGCAGTCAGATCCAGATCTTTTTCTGCAAGATATTTCTCAATGTAATCATCCTGAATAGGAGATTTTTTGTTGTTGATCAGTTCAACCTTTTCCGGGATGATATCAACAGCGGTAACATGGTTGTGCTGTGCGAGAAGAGTAGCAAGAGAAAGGCCAACGTAGCCGGTACCTGCTACTGCGATGTTGTATTTCTTATCGACTGTGATGTGATTTGCAGCAGCGGCTGGTGCTGTAGTTCCTTCCTCAACGAAAAGGTCGGTTACTTCGAATCCCAGAACCTCGCCTAAGGTCTGAAGCTGCTCAATAGAAGGCATAAATTCTTCATTTTCTGCTCTTCCAATCATGGAACGGTTAATTCCTGTCATTTCTGAGAGCATTGCCTGGGAAAGTTTTTTCTCTTTTCTTTTTGCAGTGATGGTTTCTGCCACGATTTTTTTGGATATTTTTTTCATTTTGTTCACCTGTTTTGTTAAAATGTTGTTTTAAATAGCATCTCAAACTAGAAAATTCTATTTAAAATATCAATATATAATCTTTCACAGAAATACTCCTGTATTTTGGAAAATATCTGTATTTGCTCATTGGGTATCCTTATGCTATAATAACAAAATGCCAGAGGCAAAGACCTTTTGGATATGAGGTCATATTTAATTAGGAAGAGATATTTGCAAAAAGCAATTTAGGCTAAGATTATAAAGAGAAGGAGATACACCATGTATTGTGAGGAGGTTTTTCAGAAGTTATATCAGCAGATGCCGGAGGATACTGCATTTTGTCCCTATCGCATTTGTCCGCTTGGGGCGCATATTGACCATCAGCTGGGAAAAGTAACGGGATTTGCAATTGACAGAGGAATTCACGTTGCGTACAAAAAAAGAGAAGACGGTGTCGTTCGCCTGGCTTCCGTGAATTTTCCGGAGGGAATCCAGTTTGATCTTCATGCGATTGAAGAACATAAAGTGGGGGACTGGGCAGATTATCTGAGGGGTGCTGCCAAATATCTTGGGGAAAAGCATCCGCTTCGGACTGGCTTTGACGGAGTGATTGAGGGAACCCTTCCCATAGGAGGACTGTCATCCTCCGCAGCAGTGACCATTTCGTTTCTCAGCGTGCTTTGCAGGGTGAACCAGATTCAGCTGTCTGATCTGGAGGTTATTTCCATTGCCAAACGTGCGGAGAATGAATATGTAGGCGTTTCTTCCGGAAAAACTGGATCAGTCCTGCGAGGTGTATTGCAGAAAAGACCATCTTCTTTATCTGGATACGGCGGATGACAGCTATGAGCGGATACCTGCCAGCAGTTCTATGAAGCCTTACAAGATTGCTATTTTCTTTTCCGGTGTAGAGAGAACCTTGGCTGGATCAGGGTATAATCTTCGTGTGGATGAATGCAAGTCAGCGGCCTATGACCTTATGGCGTTTTCCGGCATGAGTTACGGGAAATATGCGGATGCTGTGTTAAGACAGGTGCCATCAGAGGTATTTGAGCAGTATAAGGACCGTCTGCCGGAGAATTTCAGAAAGCGTGCGGAGCATTTTTATGGGGAATCCGCCCGTGTGGAGGCCGGGGTAAAAGCGTGGAGAGAAGGCGATATTGAGACCTTTGGCCAGCTGATATCCCAGAGCGGTCATTCTTCCATCCATCTATATGAGAGCGGTTCCGATGAGCTGCGCACAATGTATGAGATTATGAATCGGACGAAGGGAATCTATGGCGGCAGATTCAGCGGTGCCGGATTTAAAGGCTGCTGTATGGCGCTGATCGACCCGGATTATGAGGAAGAAATCGTTCAACAGGTGACAAAGGAATATTTGTCCGCATTCCCGAAGCTGGAAGGAAAATATTCTGCTTATATCTGTGAAAGTGCAGATGGAGTTGTCATGAAATAGATATGAAAATTTTGAGTATGCCTGAAAAAGATTTTCTGTAAGATGTGTGTCACAATTTGTGGGACATTGCAGAAATGATTTTTTAAACATGCTCATAGTAAATACGAAGAAAGCGAGAAGAAAAATGATTTGTATTGTATTAGCTGCTGGATATGCCACAAGGCTGTATCCTCTTACTGAAAATTTTCCAAAGCCATTGCTGCCGGTTGGAGGGAAGCCTCTTCTGAACTGGCTGTTGGAGGATATTGACCAGATTCCGGAGGTGACGGAGTTTGTGGTGATCAGCAATCACAAATTTATCAACCATTTTGAAAGCTGGGCAGCAGAGCAGAAATTTACCAGGCCGATCAGAGTGCTGGATGATGGCTCCACAGACAATGAGAACCGCCTTGGGGCTGTGAAGGATATTTTGTTTGCAGTAGAGACTTTGCAGATTCAGGATGATATTCTGGTGGTGGCAGGAGACAATCTGGTGAATTTCTCTTTCTCAGGTTTTCTGTCCTTCATGCGTGAAAAACAGGCGTCCTGCGTCATGTGCCATGAGGAAAACGACCTGAAGAAGCAGCAGAGGACTGCCATCATTGTGAAAGATGAAAATGACAAAATTCTTTCTTATGAAGAGAAGCCGCAGGTGCCAAAGGGAAATCTTGCAGTGCCGCCATTTTACTGCTATCTTGCAAAGGACGCGGCAAGACTTTCGGAAGCTCTTGATGCGGGCTGCAAGCCTGATGCGCCGGGAAGCTTTGCTGCCTGGCTTAGCAGGAACACCGATGTGTATGCGTGGAATATGCCGGGAAAACGCTATGATATTGGCGACAGAGTCAGCTATGAGGCTGTGAAAGAATTAAAAGTCAGATGATTTGACTGGAGCATGTTTTTTCAGACAGGCTCTAATACTTACCGGAGGAAAAAATGGAAAATCGCGAACGATACAAGAGAATTATTATGTTTTTGTCATCGGTAGTGATTGTTGCTATCGAGACAGCGCTGTTTGCTTATATTTGGTATAATTTTTATTTGTCCAAAGAGGTGATCGGCAGGCTTTTTGTCAGAGGAAATCAGGTGGTGATCGGTTTGTATGTGCTGATGCTGTATTTCTTCTATAAAATCTATGGCGGCTTTAAGGTTGGATATCTGAGAGTATTTGAGGTGATTTATTCCCAGATCCTGTCTGTAGTATGCGTGAATTTTATTACGTATTTGCAGCTGTGCCTGATCGGACGCTGGAGACTGGGGGAGCATCTCACTCCAATGCTGGCTATGACGGGGATTGACCTTATAATCGTGGTGATCTGGGTTGTTGGCATGCGGTTTGTGTACACCCGGCTGTATCCGCCCAGACAAATGCTGATGGTTTACGGCGAGCATAATCCAGGTGACCTGCGAAGCAAACTGGAAACCAGAGAGGACAAATATGCAATTAAGGAAATGGTTCCCATTTCCCTGGGACTTGATGCGATTAAGGAGAAGATTTGCGGATATAAGGCTGTAGTAATAGGGGATATCCCGTCCCATGAGCGAAATGTGCTTTTGAAATATTGCTTTGAGAAGGATATCCGGTGTTATTCTATTCCCAAGCTTTCCGATATTATGCTTAGAAATGCAGATGATATCCACTTATTTGACACAACACTTCTTCTTTCCCGTAATTTGAGACTGACGGCAGAGCAGCTGTTTTGCAAGCGTCTTGTGGATATTGTATTTTCTTTGCTGATGCTGGTGATCGCATCTCCATTTATGCTGGTGATCGCGCTTGCGATTAAGCTTTATGATGGTGGCCCTGTGCTTTATAAGCAGCCTCGTCTTACCAGGGATAAACAGATTTTTATGATTCTGAAATTCCGCAGCATGAAGATGGATTCTGAGGTCAAAGGGGCACAGCTGGCGAAAAAAGAGGATGACAGAATTACCCCTGTGGGCAAAATCATTCGGCGCATTCATTTTGATGAACTGCCGCAGATCTTTAATATTCTCAAAGGGGATATGTCTCTGGTTGGCCCAAGACCGGAGCGGCCGGAGATCGCGGCTGTTTACTGTGAGAAAATTCCGGAGTTTGACTATCGTCTGAAGGTAAAAGCCGGACTTACCGGCTATGCCCAGGTTTATGGCAAATATAATACAACGCCATATGATAAATTGAAACTGGATCTTACTTATATCGAAACCTATTCTCTGAAACTGGATGTGAAGCTTCTTATGCTGACCTTTAAAATCCTTTTCCAGAAGGAAAATACAGAAGGGGTTGAAGCATGGCAGAAGACTGCGGGACAGGAGAAAGAAGAGGAAGACAGGAAGTAAGGAAAAAAATATTTTCTAATTTCTCCATTTTGTGTTATACTTACTCCGATTATAAGTTTTTAGAGGAGATTTTACTGGAGGGAAAAAATTTATGTGTGGAATTGTAGGTTATGTAGGAGATGAGCAGGCGGCACCGATTTTGCTGATGGGACTTTCCAAGCTGGAGTACAGAGGCTATGACTCAGCAGGTATTGCGGTGCGCAATGAAGTGACAGACAAGATCGCCATTGTGAAGGCCAAAGGACGCCTGAAAACTCTGGTGGAAAAGACGGACGGCGGTTCCGCTGTGCCGGGTACCTGCGGTATTGGACATACCCGCTGGGCAACTCACGGGGAGCCTTCTGAGACCAATGCCCATCCTCACTGCACAGATGACAGATCTGTGGTTCTTGTTCATAATGGAATTATTGAGAACTATCAGGAACTGAAGGCGAAGCTCCTTCGTTCCGGCTATACATTTTATTCACAGACCGATACAGAAGTGGCTGTGAAGCTGGTAGATTATTACTATAAGAAAACAGGAACGCCTCTGGAGGCAATTTCCAGAGCCATGCTGCGTATCCGCGGTTCCTATGCTTTTGGCGTGATGTTTAAGGATTATCCGGGCAAACTGTTTGCTGCCCGTAAGGATAGTCCGCTGATCATTGGCCAGAAGGATTCCGGATGCCTGATCGCATCGGATGTTCCGGCTATTCTGGATCAGACAAGAAGAGTTTATTATATTGGCAATCTTGAGATTGCAGAGCTTTCCCGTGATGAGATCCATTTCTATAATATCGACCGCGAGGAGATCCAGAAGGATGTTGTGGAGATCCAGTGGGATGCGGCAGCAGCAGAAAAAGGCGGATATGAGCACTTTATGCTCAAAGAGATCCATGAGCAGCCGAAGGCAGTTCAGGATACTATTGGTGCTTATGTGAAAGACGGACATGTGGATCTGTCTGAGACAGGCCTTACCGATGAGAAGCTGGCTTCTCTTAAGAGAATTTACATTGTTGCCTGCGGTTCCGCTTATCACGTTGGAATGGTTGGCAAATATGTGATCGAGTCCATGGCAGGAATTCCGGTTGAGGTGGATGTGGCTTCTGAGTTCCGTTACCGCAATCCAATCCTGGCAGAGGATTCCATGGTTGTGATCATTTCCCAGTCCGGTGAGACTGCAGACAGTCTGGCTGCTCTTCGCCTTGCCAAGGAGAGAAATGTGCCGGTACTTAGCGTTGTCAATGTGGTTGGCTCCAGCATTGCAAGAGAGAGCGATTATACGCTGTATACTTATGCAGGACCGGAGATTTCCGTTGCGACTACCAAGGCATATAGCACACAGCTGATCGCTATGTATCTGCTGTCTATCCAGAGTGCTTTTGTCCAGGGAAAACTGGAGGAGAGCTGTGTGTCTGAGCTTCTTGCTGAGATGGAGACACTGCCGGATAAGATCAGCAAGGTGCTGGATGACAAAGAGCGTATTCAGTGGTTTGCAAGTAAATATGCAAATGCTCATGATATTTTCTTTATTGGAAGAGGCATCGACTATGCGATCAGCATGGAGGGAAGCCTGAAAATGAAGGAGATCAGCTACATTCATTCTGAGGCGTATGCAGCTGGCGAGCTGAAGCATGGAACCATCAGCCTTGTGGAGGATGGTACTCTGGTAATCGGCGTCATGACCCAGAAGGATTTGTTTGAAAAAACACTGAGCAACATGGTTGAGGTTAAGAGCCGTGGGGCTTATCTGATGGGACTGACCAGCTACGGGAACTACAGCATTGAGGATACCGCTGATTTCTCAGTCTATGTTCCGAAAACAGAGAAATACTTTACAACCAGCCTTGCGATTGTGCCGCTGCAGCTGATGGGATACTATGTCAGCGTTGCCAAAGGTCTGGATGTGGATAAGCCGAGAAACCTGGCGAAGTCGGTGACGGTAGAATAATATGATGTTAGGGGGCCAAGTTCAAACGCCTTATCATGCAAGCATGAACGGCTTTTTAATCTTTTGCCCCTGATATCATAATATAATATTTGAGCGAAATTTGGTTTCATGGTATCATTATTTGAGATAGTTGATACCATGGGACCATTTTTATTATGGAAGTTGAGCAGTATGAAAAGACATATTATAATCGGCACGGCGGGGCATATTGATCATGGGAAAACCTGGCTGGTGAAGGCCTTGACAGGGACAGATACGGATCGGCTTGCGGAGGAGAAAAAGCGGGGGATTACCATTGAGAATGGATTTGCCTTTTTGAAGCTTCCTGATGGGGAAGAGGCCGGGATCATTGATGTGCCGGGACACGAAAAATTTATAAAAAATATGCTGGCAGGAGCTGGCGGAATCCACATTGCCATGATGGTGATTGCGGCGGATGAAGGGGTGATGCCTCAGACACGGGAACATCTGGATATTCTTTCATTGCTGGGAATTCGAAGAGGCGTAGTGGTGATTACCAAGGGAGATCTGGAATGGAAGCCGGGACTGAGAGAAGAAATTCAGATGTTCGTGGCGGGAACTTTTCTGGAGAAAGCGGCAGTGGTAGTGACCAGTGCAGTGGACGGAAGAGGGATTGAGGACCTTCGGCGAATTCTGTGGCAGATGTGTCTGGAAGAGACGCAAGGAGGAGATTATGCGCAGAGAAATGCTTCTGTGAACAGTTTTCGGCTTCCAATTGACCGTGTGTTCTCCTTAAAGGGTTTTGGCACGATTGTGACGGGGACGTTATTGGATGGGGCACTGGATATGGATTCAAGCGCCATGTTGTATCCAAAGGCCCAGCTAGTGAAAGTTCGAGGAATCCAGGTTCATGGGCAGAATGTAAGCCGTGCTTTTCCGGGACAGCGTGTGGCGGTGAATTTGGCAGGAATTGGGAAAGAGGAGATTTCCAGAGGAGAAATCCTGGCGGCCGCAGATAGCATGGAGAGCACGATGATGGCGGATGTCAAACTGAGATTGTTGAAAAGCGGACATCGGTCTTTAAAAAGCGGCGCGAGGGTACATTTGTACCACGGAGCGGCAGAATTGATCTGCAAGGTGATTTTGCTTGACAGAGAAGTGATGAAAACAGGGGAAGAAGCTGTGGCGCAGCTTCGCATGGAACAGCAGACTGCGATGAAAGCTGGTGATCATTTTGTGATTCGGTTTTATTCGCCGGTGGAAACTATCGGCGGAGGCGTGGTGGAAAATCCAAATGCGTTGAAACGGAAGAGAAGGCGAAAGCTGGGAGCAGAACGTCGTTTTCAAACAAGTTCTGACACCGATTTGAGTAAAGAGATGTCCGGGAATGGAGCAAAGCTTGTTCCGGCACAAATCAATAAAACAAACAGTATAGAAACTGCAGGGAAAAATTACGATCTAAATGATAACAATATTAACAAAAACAAAGAGAATGAATTGGAAAGTACGCCCATATTTATCAAAATTCAGAATCTATATTTAAATTCGGGTTTTATCCCGCCTTTGACAGATGAGGTGAAGTCCGATTTTTCCAGGGAGAAAGAATTTTCAGCAGTTTTTTTCAAAATGGTGCGAAGCGGTGTGCTGGTGCGATATGATGAGAAACATTATATGCATCGGGATATTCGAAAGAAAGCATTGGATATGGCGGTTACATTATATAAGGAAAAGGGCGTGATCAAAACCGGAGAATTTCGTGATCAGCTGGGGATATCCAGAAAATGTGCAATCACGCTGCTGGAAGGCTTTGACAGGGACAGAATTACCAGGATGACAAATGGGGAACGAATATTAATTACTCGTATATAATTTTCAGCTGTTGTCGTTAGTTTGGAATATATTTAATTTTATATTGTGAAAAGACAGCGCAGTTATAATAACAAAAATGTGTTGTGCGACATACAGAAGATCTTTGTGAATGCTTTTTTGCATTTTTATTTGGCGGGAACATATGGGAATCGAACCCATCCGGGACGGGATTAGCGCCCCACACTGGTTTTGAAGACCAGGAGGCACACCGGCACCTATCTGCTCCCGAAGTGAGTATAACCAAGTTAGCCCGCTCAGTCAAGTCACGAAGTGAAGAGTAATCCAAAGTTTGGCATTGACTTACCGGGGGCAGTACAGTAGAATAGTATTATTCGGGATAGTGTAAGATCCTGTGATTTTGCGTGTCCCGATTATAATGGATATTTTCACATTAATGAAGTACAGTGTTGAAGAGATGTTGCTGCCTGGAAAAGATGCAGTAACTGAAATCCAAGAGGAGAAGAATATGGCAGAGACAGTTAGAGTAGTAGTAGATGCCATGGGCGGGGATAACGCCCCGGCAGAGCCTGTGAAGGCAGCTGTAGAAGCTGTTACAGAGAGAGATGATATTGTAGTGATCCTCACTGGTAAGCAGGAAGTAATTGAGAGTGAGCTGAGTAAATTTCAGAATTACCCCAAAGAAAGAATTCAGGTGGTAAATGCCACAGAGGTGATCGAGACTGCAGAACCTCCGGTGGTTGCAATCCGTAAGAAGAAGGATTCTTCCATTGTGGTAGGCCTGAACCTTGTGAAGAAGCAGGAAGCAGATGCTTTTGTTTCCTCCGGAAGCTCAGGAGCGATTCTGGTAGGCGGCCAGGTGATCGTAGGCAGAAGCAAGGGCGTGCAGCGTCCGCCTTTGGCACCGCTGATTCCCACAGAGAAAGGCGTTTCTCTTCTGATCGACTGCGGCGCCAATGTAGATGCAAGACCAGACCATCTGGTGCAGTTTGCCAAGATGGGATCTATCTACATGGAAGACGTTGTGGGAATCAAGAATCCCCGGGTAGCCATTGTAAATAACGGCGCAGAGGAAGAGAAAGGCAACGCCCTTGTAAAGGAGACATTCCCTCTTCTGAAAGAGTGTCCGGGAATCAATTTTATCGGAAGCATTGAGGCAAGGGATATTCCAGCTGGTTATGCAGATGTAATTGTCTGCGAGGCCTTTGTGGGAAATGTGATCCTGAAGTTGTATGAGGGACTTGGAAGTACTTTCATGAAGATGATCAAGAGCGGTCTTATGAAGGATACCCGCAGCAAAGTAGGTGCACTTCTGGTGAAGCCGGCCATCAAGGAGACCATGAAGGCATTTGACGCAAGCGAGTACGGCGGAGCTCCGCTTCTGGGACTGAAGGGACTGGTTGTGAAGACACACGGCAGTGCCAAGGCTGTAGAAATCCGCCACGCCATTTTCCAGTGCGTACAGTTCAGACAGCAGAAGATCAACGAGAAGATCGCAGCGCACATGGTAGAAGAAACACAAAAAGCAGAGACACCAAAAGAAGAGGCATAAAAGCTTTATATGCTGCCAGTGCGCAGTGCATAAGGCAGAAAGTAAAGAGATACTGGCAGCCTGAATATGATACATGATTTTTTTCTGACATCAATTTCACAGCAAAGACCTGCTGTGAGATAGTAAGGAAGTGGCTGCTGGAAACTTTTTTGAGTTTTCCAGACAGCACTGCATCAGAACATATTCGGATTGCCAGAGGGAAGGAAGTTAATTATGGAAAAAAAGTTAAAAGCATTGGAAGCACGGATCGGTTATGAGTTTAAGAACAGGAATCTTCTGATTCTGGCGCTGACACACAGCTCCTATGCAAATGAGAAGAAGCTTGGCAAGGTAGGCTGCAACGAGCGTCTGGAGTTTCTTGGAGATGCAGTTCTTGAACTGATCAGCAGTGATTTCCTTTATAAGAAATACATCCAGATCCCGGAAGGAGAGCTGACCAAGAAGAGAGCCAGCCTGGTATGTGAGCCAAGTCTTGCTTACTGTGCAAGGGATTTTGGACTGCCCCAGTACCTGCTTCTTGGCAAAGGTGAGGATATGACTGGCGGAAGAAACCGTGACTCTATCGTTTCCGATGCAACAGAGGCTCTGCTTGGAGCTATTTATCTGGACGGTGGTTTTGCTAGCGCAAAGGAGTTCGTTCTGAAATTTATCCTGAACGATCTTGAGAACAAGCAGCTCTTTTATGATAGCAAGACCATCCTGCAGGAAATCGTACAGGAGAAGGGAACCCATCTTGTGGAGTACCGCCTTATGAAAGAGGAAGGACCGGATCACAACAAGAGCTTTACTGTGGATGTTCTGGTCAGCGGCCAGGTGATGGGGACAGGCGTTGGCCATACCAAGAAAGCTGCCGAGCAGGAAGCTGCTTATCAGGCAATCCGCAAAATGAAAGCATAAAAGCGGATTTCCTATAACAATAATGACAAGGATTCGAATACATGTATTTAAAAAACATTGAAGTGCAGGGGTTTAAGTCCTTTGCACAGAAAATCAATTTCGAATTTCATAACGGAATTACCGGAATCGTAGGACCTAACGGAAGCGGAAAAAGCAACGTAGGCGATGCGGTCCGCTGGGTTCTTGGCGAGCAGAGTGCCAAGCAGCTGCGAGGCGGGAACATGCAGGACGTTATTTTTTCCGGAACAGAGACCAGAAAGCCCTTAAGCTTTGCCTCTGTGGCCATCACCCTTGACAACAGCGATCACAAGCTTCCGGTTGATTTTAACGAAGTCACAGTTACCAGGCGGCTTTACCGTTCCGGGGAAAGCGAGTACCTGATCAACGGAAGTGCCTGTCGTCTGAAGGACATCAATGAGATGTTTTATGACACCGGTATTGGAAAAGAAGGCTATTCCATTATCGGTCAGGGGCAGATCGACAAGATCCTAAGCGGCAAGCCGGAGGAGCGCCGGGAGCTGTTTGATGAGGCTGCCGGAATCGTAAAGTTTAAGCGCCGCAAGAATACCACCATCAAGAAGCTGCAGGACGAGCAGGCCAACCTGGTGCGTGTAACCGATATTTTAAGCGAGCTGACCAGACAGTTAGGTCCATTGGAGCGCCAGTCTGAGACTGCCAGAATTTATCTTGCCAAACGAGATACCCTCCGGGAACTGGATGTAAACTGTTTCCTTGTGGAAAACGAGAAAACCAGCCAGGAACTGAAGGAACTGGACGGAAAGAACACCCGGGCGGCAGAAGAACTGGAAGAGAACCAGAAAGCCTACGACCAGACCAAGGTGGAGTACGACCGTCTGGAAGAGGAACTGGAGAAGCTTACCAGCCAGATGGACCAGCTTCGGGAGGATACCCAGAATAAGGCAATCCGCAGGCAGCAGCTGGATGGCGAGATTAAGGTTTTAAGAGAGCAGATCCTTGCAGGCGTGCAAAATGAAGAGCACTACAAGAATCGTCTGCAGACCATTGAAGCAGATTTAAAGGAGCGCCAGACTTCTTTAGAGAGCCAGGAGCAGGAGAAATCCCAGCTCCATGCAGCCCTTCTTCAGGCAAAGAAGCGCCAGGGAGATGAGGAGGAGCGCCTTTCCAATATTCAGGCGCAGATTGAAGAGTGCACCCAGGCAGTGGAGAACGGCAAGAATGAGATCATTGAACTTCTCAATTCCCGTGCCACCACAAGAGGAAAAGCCCAGCGTTTCGATACCATGATGGAGCAGATCGATATCCGAAGAGCCGGAATCAGCCAGAGACAGCTTCATTTGAAAACTGAAGAGGCAGAGCAGCACACCGAGATGGAGAAGGCCCGGGAGAAATTCCAGGGAATCACCTCTCTTATTGAAGAAATGAATGCAGAGTGCCAGCGCCTGGATGATGAAGTACATAAGCTGACCAGTGAATTAAAGCAGCAGAACAGCCAGATGGAGATCGGCCAGAGTGCCTATCACCGGGAAGCATCCAGACTGGAATCTTTGAAGAATATTACAGAGCGGTATGATGGATACGGAAACAGTATCCGCCGCGTCATGGAGCAGAAGGACCGTGCACCTGGAATCAAAGGTGTTGTGGCGGATCTGATTCAGGTAAATAAGGAATACGAGATTGCGATTGAGACAGCTCTTGGAGGAAGCATCCAGAACATTGTCACAGACAACGAGCAGACTGCCAAGCAGATGATCGAGTTTCTGAAAAAGAACCGTTTCGGACGCGCTACGTTCCTTCCTTTAAATAGTATTAATACCAAGAGCAGTTTTACCCAGAGAGAAGCGCTGAGAGAGCCGGGAGTGATTGGCCTTGCCAGTGAACTGGTGTCAACAGGGCCGGAATACACTGGTCTTGCAACCTATCTTCTAGGAAGAGTTCTGGTGGTGGATCATATTGACCACGCCATTGCCATTGCAAGAAAATACAGGCACAGCCTGCGCATGGTAACGGTAGAGGGAGAATCCTTCAATCCAGGCGGTTCCATGTCTGGTGGTTCTTTTAAGAACAACAGCAACCTTCTGGGACGCCGCCGTGAGATTGAGGAACTGGAATCCAGCGTCAAAGCATTGAAAAAAGACATGGATGACATGCAGAAATCCATCAATGACAACAGAAGCAAGCGCAATGTAATCCGTGATACCATCGCAGATCTGCAGGAAAAGCTGCGCCAGCAGTACGTTGCTCAGAACACTGCGAAAATGAATATGAACCAGGTGGAAGCCAAGACAAAGGAAATCCAGGCTGGCTATGGCGAGATCCAGAGAGAACAGATGGAGATCCGCCGCCAGATCGAGGAGGCCAAGGCAGACCACAATAAAATTGCAGAAGAATTGAAGGCTTCCGAGCAGGATGAAAAAGAGCTGGAAGCTTTTATCCAGACCAGGCAGAAAGAATTGGAAGAGTGGAAAACAGAGGAGCAGGAGGTTTCAAAGAAACTGGAATCCCTTCGTCTGGAAGCCAGCACCGCACAGCAGAAAGAAAGCTTTGCATCTGAGACTCTGGATCGTCTGAATCATGAGATGGAGGCTCTTCGCCAGGAAGAGGCGGATATCCATGAGACTCTTACCCTTGGCAGTGAGGAGAACCAGAAGAAGCGCCAGTCTGTGGAAGACCTGGAAGCTGTGATCAAAACTTTAGGGGAAGAGGAGACGAAGGCGAGAGCCCAGCTGGAGAGCTGGCAGGCTGTAAAGGATGAGAAGAACACCAGTCACAAAGCCTTTTTCGAAAAGCGTGATGAACTTTCCGGCAAGATTTCCCTTCTGGATAAGGAGTGCTACCGTCTGAAAAGCCAGATGGAGAAGCTGGAAGAGCACAGGGAAGCCCAGATTTCCTATCTGTGGAACGAATATGAGATCACGCCAAACAATGCCCTTCAGTACAAAAAGGAAGAGCTTACAGACCTGAACGCCATGAAGCGGGACATTGCCCAGGTAAAGGACGAGATCCGGAAGCTTGGAAATGTAAATGTAAATGCCATTGAAGAATATAAGGAAATTTCCGAGCGTCACGCGTTCCTTTCCGGACAGTATGAGGATCTGAAAACAGCAGAAGCCCAGCTGGAAAACATTATCCAGGAGCTGGATGAGGGAATGCGCAGGCAGTTTACCGAGAAATTCCAGGATATCCAGAAGGAATTTGACAAGGCATTTAAGGAGCTGTTTGGCGGAGGAAAGGGTACTCTGGAGCTTGAGGAGGATGTGGACATTCTGGAAGCTGGAATCCGTATTATTTCCCAGCCTCCGGGCAAAAAGCTCCAGAATATGATGCAGCTTTCCGGTGGAGAGAAGGCGCTGACTGCCATTGCCCTTCTTTTTGCCATCCAGAACCTGAAGCCATCTCCCTTCTGTCTTCTGGACGAGATCGAGGCAGCTCTTGATGATTCCAACGTAGGTCGTTTTGCGGGTTATCTTCAGAAGTTGACGAAGAACACCCAATTTATTATAATAACACATAGGCGTGGTACTATGAATGCCGCAGACCGGCTTTATGGTATTACCATGCAGGAGAAAGGCGTATCTGCACTGGTTTCCGTAGATTTAGTAGAGAACCAGCTTACGCAGTAAAAGGAGGAGAGCAAATGGCAGAGGAAAAGAAAGGCTTTTTTAAAAGACTTGTCAGCGGCTTGACAAAAACAAGGGACAACATTGTGGCAGGATTTGATTCTCTTTTCACAGGCTATTCTACCATAGATGATGATTTTTATGAGGAACTGGAAGAGATCCTGATCATGGGAGACATTGGAATCAATGCCACCACAGCGATTCTGGAGCGGTTGAAGGAACAGGTGAAAATCCGCAATATCAAGGATCCAAGAGAGTGCAAGGAGCTTCTCATTGATACCATCAAGGACCAAATGACGGTGGACAGCACCGAGTATGAATTTGAGAACCGCAAATCCGTGATCCTTGTGATTGGAGTAAACGGCGTTGGTAAAACAACTTCCGTTGGAAAACTTGCAGGCATGCTGAAGGATCAGGGCAAGAAAGTCATTCTTGGCGCAGCGGATACCTTCCGTGCGGCAGCAGGGGAGCAGTTGACTCAGTGGGCAAACCGTGCAGGCGTGGAAATCATCGGCGGCCAGGACGGCGCAGATCCGGCATCTGTTGTTTATGATGCAGTGGCAGCAGCCAAGGCACGAAATGCGGATATTCTGATCTGTGATACTGCAGGAAGACTTCATAATAAGAAGAACCTGATGGAAGAGCTTCGCAAGATTTACCGTATTCTGGAAAAAGAGTACCCGGAGGCTTATCTGGAAACTCTGGTTGTTCTGGATGGAACTACCGGACAGAATGCGCTTGTGCAGGCAAGACAGTTTGCGGAAGTGGCAAATGTAACCGGAATCATTCTTACCAAGCTGGACGGTACAGCCAAGGGCGGTATTGCAGTTGCAATCCAGTCTGAGCTGGATATTCCGGTGAAGTATATCGGAGTGGGCGAGAGCATTGACGATCTGCAGAAGTTTGATGCGAATTCTTTTGTGGACGCGCTGTTTGATATCCACCCGGAGGAAAATTAAGAAATCATTGAGAGGAAAATAAAAAATGCTTACATTAGAGAGTTTTGAAGAAGCGGCAGAAATTGTTAAGCAGGTAACCCAGGAGACCAAGCTGGTGAAAAGCAGCTATTTCTCTGAACTGACCGGAAACAAGGTATTTTTTAAACCGGAGAACATGCAGAGAACAGGCGCATACAAGGTGCGCGGAGCTTATTACAAGATCAGTACTCTTTCCGATGAGGAGAGAAGCAAAGGGCTGATTACAGCTTCCGCAGGAAACCATGCACAGGGTGTTGCCTATGCCGCACATAAATATGGTGTGAAAGCAGTGATCGTAATGCCGACCACCACACCGCTTATTAAAGTAGAGCGCACCAAAGGATACGGCGCAGAGGTAATCCTTCACGGTGATGTTTACGATGAAGCCTGTGCTTATGCACTGGACCTGGCAGAGGAAAAAGGCTATACCTTCATCCATCCTTTTGATGATCCGGCTGTTGCAACCGGTCAGGGAACCATCGCAATGGAGATCATTCAGGAGCTTCCTCTTGTAGACTATATCCTGGTACCAATCGGTGGAGGCGGACTTGCAACAGGTGTTTCCACACTTGTCAAGCTGCTCAATCCTCACATTAAAGTTATCGGTGTTGAGCCAGCCGGAGCAGCCTGCATGAAAGCTTCCCTGGAAAAGGGCGAGGTTGTAACCCTTCCTCACGTAAATACCATTGCAGACGGTACTGCAGTTCAGACTCCGGGATCCCATATTTTCCCATATATCCAGGAGAACCTGGATGGAATCATTACCATCGAGGATGATGAGCTGATCGTTGCCTTCCTTGATATGGTTGAGAATCACAAGATGATCGTGGAGAACTCCGGTCTTCTGACAGTTGCAGCTCTTCGTCATCTTGATTTCAAGAACAAGAAAGTCGTTTCCATCTTAAGCGGCGGAAATATGGATGTGATCACCATGTCTTCCGTTGTACAGCATGGTCTGATCCAGCGTGACAGAATCTTTACCGTATCTGTTCTGATCCCGGATAAGCCAGGTGAGCTGGTACGTGTGGCTTCCATTATCGCAGAGAATCAGGGAAATGTTATCAAGCTGGATCACAACCAGTTTGTAAGCACCAACCGTAATGCGGCTGTGGAGCTGAAGATCACTCTGGAGGCATTTGGTACAGACCATAAGAATCAGATCGTGAAGGCACTTGAGACTGCAGGCTGCAGACCGAAGGTGATCCGCGCAAGCTTATAAAAATAAGGAGTATACCCACTATGAAAAAAGTAATTTTGACAGGTGACCGTCCAACAGGACGTCTTCATGTCGGACATTATGTAGGCTCATTATCTGAGCGTGTAAAACTGCAGAATTCCGGCAATTATGATGAGATTTATATTATGATCGCAGATGCCCAGGCTCTTACAGACAATGCAGAGCATCCGGAGAAAGTACGCCAGAACATTATCCAGGTTGCACTGGATTACCTGGCTTGCGGCATTGACCCGGACAAATCCACTATTTTTATCCAGTCCATGGTTCCGGAACTTACAGAGCTTACCTTCTATTATATGAATCTGGTTACAGTGGCCCGTGTTCAGCGTAACCCAACTGTAAAATCTGAGATCCAGCAGCGTAATTTTGAAGCCAGCATTCCGGTAGGATTTTTCTGCTATCCGATCAGCCAGGCAGCAGATATTACCGCTTTCCGCGCAACGGCAGTTCCGGTTGGGGAGGATCAGCTTCCAATGCTGGAGCAGTGCAAGGAAATCGTGCACAAATTCAACACCGTATACGGTGAGACTCTTACAGAGCCTGAGATCGTGCTTCCTTCCAACAAGGCATGCCTGCGTCTGCCAGGTATTGATGGCAAAGCCAAAATGAGCAAATCCCTTGGAAACTGCATCTACCTTTCTGACGAGGCAGATGAGGTGAAGAAAAAAGTTATGTCCATGTTCACAGACCCGAACCATCTTCGTGTTCAGGATCCTGGAAATGTAGACGGCAACCCGGTATTCATTTATCTGGATGCGTTCTGCAAGCCAGAGTATTTCCCGGAATTCCTTCCGGATTATCAGAACCTGGATGAGCTGAAGGATCATTACAAGAGAGGCGGACTTGGAGATGTGAAGGTTAAGAAGTTCCTGAACAATGTTCTCCAGGCAGAGCTTGGACCGATCCGCGAGCGCCGTAAAATGTGGGAGCAGCGAATCCCGGATGTTTACGACATCTTAAGAGAGGGCAGCAAGGTAGCAGAGGCGAAAGCCGCTGAGACTCTGAAGGATGTAAAGGCGTCCATGAGAATCAATTACTTTGATGACGACAATCTGATTCACTGATCATTCGATTACTATTTGGCTGGGAATTGTGCCGGGATGCTATTCCTGAAGAAATCTGGAATGCATTTTGGTTCACAACTGTAAGGTATGAAACAGTTACAATTCCCGGCCTTTTTACATGCTGCAGAAAAATTATTTTTTGCATGGAAAGTAAAATAATTCAACTTGTAAAGAAAAAACACTTGACACACACCGCGAAATAAGGTATGATACCCAAGGTGATAACGAATGGAAAAGTTTGTAGAACGTACTTTGCTCTATGATTTTTACGGAGAGCTTCTTACGAAGAGACAGCAGCAGATCTACGAGAGTGTAGTTCTGGAGGATTATTCCTTAAGTGAGGTTGCAGAAGAACTGAATATCAGCCGTCAGGGCGTACATGATATGGTCAGACGCTGCGACAGGGCGCTGGAGGGATATGAAGAGAAGCTGCATCTGGTTGAGAAGTTTGTGAATATCCGGGGACAGGTACAGAAGATCCATGAGCTTGCATCCGGGTATCACGCGGATGATATCGTGGCAATATCCAATGTGATTTTAGAGGAGTTATAATTCATGGCATTTGAAAGCTTGACAGATAAACTTCAGAATGTATTCAAGAAGCTAAGAAGCAAAGGCCGTCTGACAGAAGAGGATGTTAAGATCGCTCTTAAGGAAGTTAAGATGGCACTCCTTGAAGCGGACGTTAACTTCAGAGTGGTGAAGCAGTTCACCAAATCTGTACAGGAACGTGCGGTTGGACAGGACGTTATGAACGGACTGAATCCAGGCCAGATGGTCATCAAGATTGTAAATGAAGAGCTGGTTAATCTTATGGGAAGCGAGACTACAGAACTTCCGATCAAGCCTGGCAATGACCTTACCGTGCTTATGATGGCAGGTCTCCAGGGTGCTGGTAAGACCACCACCGCAGCCAAGCTTGCAGGTAAGATCAAGTCCAAGGGTAAGAGACCTCTTCTGGTAGCCTGTGATGTATACAGACCCGCAGCGATCACACAGCTGCAGGTGAATGGTGAGAAGCAGGGCGTAGAAGTCTTTACCATGGGTGACAAGCAGAGCCCAGTGGACATTGCCAAGGCAGCCATTGCACATGCCAAGGCCAATCAGCAGAATGTAGTGATCATTGATACAGCGGGTCGTCTTCATATTGATGAGGATATGATGCAGGAACTTGCTGATATTAAGTCTAATATTGAGGTGGATGCTACAATCCTTGTAGTTGATGCCATGACCGGACAGGATGCAGTCAATGTAGCCCAGGCTTTCACAGAGAAGGTTGGAATCGACGGCGTGATCCTGACCAAGATGGATGGTGACACCCGAGGCGGTGCAGCCCTTTCCATCAAAGCCGTAACCGGCAAGCCGATCCTGTATGTAGGTATGGGAGAGAAGCTTTCCGATCTGGAGCAGTTTTATCCGGAACGAATGGCATCCCGTATCCTTGGTATGGGAGATGTAATGAGCCTGATCGAGAAGGCGGAGGCAGCTGTTGATCAGGAAGCAGCCCAGGAAATGTCCAAGAAGCTGAAGAAGATGGACTTTGATTTCAATGACTATCTTACCAGCCTTGAGCAGATGAATAAGATGGGCGGCATTTCCAGTATCCTGAACATGCTCCCTGGTATGGGAAGCAAGATGAAGGATGTGGAGAGTATGATCGATGAGAAAGCAATGGACAGAACCAAGTCCATTATCCTTTCCATGACTCCGCAGGAGCGCTCCAATCCGGGAATCCTCAATGTTTCCCGCAAGAACCGCATTGCAAGAGGCGCTGGTGTGGATGTTGCAGAAGTCAATCGCCTTGTGAAGCAGTTCGAGCAGAGCAAGAAGATGATGAAGCAGATGCCGGGCATGATGAACGGCAAAATGGGTGGTAAAAGAGGCGGCTTTAAGCTTCCCTTTTAGATAAACAAACTAAATTAAACTAATAAAGAGAAATCAACTGGAGGAAAATTAAAATGGCAGTAAAGATCAGATTAAGAAGAATGGGACAGAAGAAAGCACCTTACTATAGAATCGTTGTTGCAGATTCCCGCAGCAAACGTGACGGAAGATGTATCGAGGAGATCGGAACATACGATCCGAACCAGGAGCCAAGCGTATGCAAGGTTGACGAAGAAGCAGCTAAGAAATGGCTTGCAAACGGTGCTCAGCCTACAGAAGTTGTTGCTAAGATCCTCAAACAGGCCGGAATCGAGAAATAAGAAGTATCTCTCAGGGGGTATTTCTGTAACGTCCAGATTAGAGCCTTTTGATATGCTCTAGGACAGATCAGGGAGGTGTGTAATGAAGGAATTAGTAGAAGTAATTGCAAAATCTCTTGTTGAAAATCCGGACGAAGTAGTCGTTACCGAAACAGAAAAGGATGACGCAGTTGTCATTGAGCTGAAGGTAGGACCATCTGATATGGGTAAGGTGATCGGACGTCAGGGCAGAATCGCCAAGGCAATCCGTACCGTAGTAAAAGCGGCTTCTTCCAAAAGCAGCAAAAAAGTGATTGTAGATATTCTGCAATGATAAGCAAGATATAATGGTGCAGGAGCTGTGGAAACATGGCTCCTGTTTTTACATTGGAAGTCTGTTACAGCAATTAAGAAGAACTGGCTTTCCATTATTCAGTTATGCAGAGGAGTTTTGAATGGAAGATTTATTAAAGGTTGGAGTAATTACAACCACTCATGGCGTAAGAGGAGAAGTGAAAGTATTCCCTACCACAGATCCGGAGCGTTTCCTGGATCTGGAATATGTGCTTCTGGATGCCGGCAGAGAGATGAAGAAGCTGGAAATCCGGAATGTGAAGTTTTTTAAGAATCTTGTGATCCTGAAATTTAACGGGATCGATAACATAAATGATATTGAAATGTACAAAGGCAGAGACCTGTGGGTTCCCCGTGAGGAAGCGCAGGAATTGGATGAGGACGAATATTATATTGGCGATCTGATCGGCATGGAAGTGGTTCTGGAGGACAATACACATTTCGGAACCCTGAAGGATGTTATGGAGACTGGCGCCAATGATGTTTACGTAGTAGAGCTTCCGGACCATCAGGAAGTACTTCTTCCGGCGATCAAGGAGTGTATCCTTGACGTGGATCTGGAGAAAAATGTGATGACTGTACATTTGATGAAAGGACTTTTGTAAATGAATTTCCATGTTTTGACCCTTTTTCCGGAAATGATCCAGAATGGAATGAACACCAGCATTACAGGCCGTGCCATTAACGCAGGGATTCTCTCTGTAGAAGCGGTGAACATCCGGGATTATGCTTTTAACAAGCATCAGAAGGTGGATGATTATACTTACGGCGGCGGAGCAGGAATGCTGATGCAGGCCGAGCCGGTTTACCTGGCCTATGAGGCTATTGCCCAAAAGGCAGGGAAACGCCCCAGAGTGGTTTATCTCACGCCCCAGGGACAGGTGTTTAACCAGCAGATGGCACGGGATATGGCGAAAGAGGAGGACCTTGTTTTCCTCTGCGGTCATTATGAGGGAATCGATGAGAGAGTTCTGGAGGAAATTGTGACGGATTATGTGTCCATTGGAGACTATGTGCTTACAGGCGGGGAGCTTCCGGCCATGGTTATGATGGATTCCATTTCCCGTATGGTTCCGGGGGTGCTCAGCAACCAGGAATCTGGCGAGACAGAGTCTTTCGCAGGAAATCTTCTGGAATATCCCCAGTACAGCCGGCCGGAAGAGTGGCATGGGAAAAAGGTTCCGGAGGTTCTCATGTCCGGTCATCATGCAAATATAGAGAAGTGGCGCAGAGAGCAGTCCATTATCCGTACTGCGAAAAGACGCCCGGATCTGCTGAAAAAGGCAGACCTTACCAACAAAGAATGGAATTTTGTGCGGCAGCTGAAAAAGCAGTGGAAAGAGGAGGAATCCAAAGATGAGAACATCTGATTTTTACTATGAGCTCCCCCAGGAGCTGATTGCCCAGGATCCGCTGGAGGATAGAAGTTCTTCCAGGCTTATGCATCTTTCTATGGCAGATGGAAGCATTGAACATCGCCATTTCAGGGATATACTGGACTATTTGAATAAGGGAGATACTTTGGTGATTAACGATACCAAGGTAATTCCGGCAAGACTTTACGGACACAAGGAAGAGACTGGTGCCGTGATCGAGATCCTTCTTCTGAAAAGAAGGGAGAATGATATCTGGGAGTGTCTGGTGAAGCCTGGCAAAAAGGCTCGTCCAGGTGCGAAGATCACATTTGGTGACGGCATTTTGAAGGGCGAGATCATTGATGTGGTTGACGAGGGCAACCGCCTGATCCAGTTTCATTATGAAGGGATTTTTGAGGAGATTCTGGATCAGCTTGGCGAGATGCCGCTGCCTCCTTATATTACTCATAAATTAAAGGATAAGAACCGTTACCAGACCGTTTATGCTAAGCATGAGGGCTCTGCGGCAGCGCCTACAGCAGGACTGCATTTCACCAAAGAACTGCTGGAACAGGTGAAGGCAAAAGGGGTAAACATTGCCCATGTTACTCTTCACGTAGGACTTGGAACCTTCCGCCCGGTGAAGGTGGATGATGTGGAGCAGCATCACATGCATTCTGAGTTTTATATAGTGGAAGAGGACCAGGCGAAGCTGATCAACGACACCAAGAAAAACGGCGGCCGGGTGATCGCAGTTGGAACTACCAGCTGCCGTACACTGGAATCTGCCACAGGAGAGGATGGAATCCTGAAGGCTGGAAGTGGCTGGACCGAGATTTTCATCTATCCAGGCTACAAATTCAAGATGATTGATGGCCTGATCACCAATTTCCACCTGCCGGAATCCACCTTGGTCATGCTGGTATCCGCGCTGGCTGGGAAAGAGAATATTATGCATGCCTATGAAGTGGCAGTGCAGGAGAGGTATCGGTTCTTCTCCTTTGGAGATGCGATGTTGATACTTTAAAAAAATATAATTTTTTATAGGTAGACAAAAAACGGTTCTTAAAGTATAATTTATATGTTACCGCCTCCTAGACAGGTAAGGAAGGGAGGTGTTACATATGGAAATATTTTGGTCGTTTGTTGCTGCCGTCGCGGCTGGTGTAGTGTGTCACTATATCATCAAATGGTTAGACGGTGATAAGTAGTCGGTAACTAGCCTGTGGATTAAGCCACCACTCCAAAACGGAATAAGACCCCAGAGCTGCAACTCTGGGGTCTTTTGCTGTTACATATGGCTTTTGGTCTTTGTTGTTTAGCTATATTATAGCATACGTAGTTTATATTTTCAATATGTATTTTCTGTATCAATCCAGGAGCTTCTTTCCTGGATTTTTTCCATGATTCGGGTTTTCTCGTCGCCTTCTGCGGGAGTGGGCTGATAGTTGTTGTAGTCAGAGGCAGAGGAGATGGAGCAGGGGATGATGTTGGTTACGTTATCATCCTGCACGCCATCATTTGTGATAGTGAAGGTCTGCTGGAAAATCATGGTGTCCATGTCGCTTGGGGAGGAATTGCCGCCGAAGCAGAAGTTTCCAAGGCTGTACACAATATTTTTGCCCTTGTACTCCTCAACGCCTTGAAGCACATGAGGATGATGACCGCATACCAGGTCGGCTCCAAGGTCGATGGCAAGTCTGCCCAGGGTGGTCTGGTTGGAATCCGGAACGGTTTCTTTTTCATTTCCCCAGTGGAAAATGACGATAACCAGTTCGGCGCCCTCATCTTTTACCTTATTAATATTGTCCTCCAGCTGCTGTTTACGCTCCAGGTGGTCGTTTAGCTCATAAATTCCTATAAGACCGACTTTCACCCCTTTTACGTCCATAACAGCAGTTTCATCATAGCCAAAGTGAACGATTCCTTCGGCGTCCAGTGCGTCCATAGTGTCCTGGAAGCTCTGCTCGCCGTAATCATGGCTGTGGTTGTTGGCTGTATTTACCGCTTCCACAGAGCTGCAGGAGTAAATTCCGGAAAAGGAAGCAGGGGCCTTGAAGGCGAAGGTTTTGTCCTCGCGGTCATAGCTTTCGGTGAAGGTTCCCTCGTTGTTGGCGATAGTCAGGTCATCGGCCTCGAAAATGCTTTTTACATTCTGGAAAAAATATTCCTTTCCATAGCTTTCGAAATATGCGTTCAGGCTGGTATCGTAATCGAAATTTTCATCTGTGCCAAGGGTGCAGTCACCAACCACGCTGACGGTGAGGGTAACAGGGGTGTCGTGGGCGGCTTTGGCCGTTCCAGCTGCGGAATCTGAATTCTCGCTTTCTCCGTTCGCGGAAGCTTCACTATCAGCAGTACTCGAAGCGGCAGCTTGGGTATCGGAAGTGGTGTCAGCGTTTGCAGCGGATTCGTTTTTGACATTGGAAGAATCAGCGGTCTTAGCCTGTCTGGACATGCAGCCGCGTACGATCAGAACGATTACGACCAGCAGCAAAACGCCGCCAATGGCTGCATAAATTCTCCGCAGCAGCTGCTGACGCCGACGATAATATCTGGATTTTCTATATAAATTCTTTTTCTTTTGCATACGTTTATCCTTATCTGGTATTTGGTGTGAACCGGAAACTGTATAAAAAGGTCGCTGGATAGTCAGAAGGGCAAAAATCCAAAGGTTTCTGTAAAATAGTCCGGTGAATTTTTGCCCTGTTGGGTATGGTATTTTGCGGGTATTTTATCTGAAAAACTTATCGTAATAACCCATTACGAAAATCAACAGAACGATAAGCGGCAGTACATAGGTGAGATATGGACGTGCCCATTTTGGAAATTTAACACCGTTTCCAAGATCCGCCTCTTTGATGAAGTTGTCCCATCCCCATCCATAGCGGGTAACGCAGAACAGCAGGTAAACAAGGCTTCCAAGGGGAAGCAGGTTGTTGGAGATAATGAAGTCCTCCAGATCCTGAATGGTGCTTCCTGCGCCAAGCGGCTGAAAACCGCTCCATACATTGAATCCAAGCACGCATGGCATGGACAGAATGAAAATGGCGATACCGTTTACAGCAACGGCTTTTTTACGGCTCCATCCCCACAGATCCATGGCAAAGCTTAAGATATTTTCAAATACGGCAATGATGGTGGAAAGAGCCGCAAATGTCATGAAAATAAAGAACAATGCGCCCCAGAAGCGTCCTCCCATCATCTGGTTGAACATGTTGGGCAGTGTTACGAACACAAGTCCAACACCCTGTGTAGGACTTACGTTGTAAGCGAAGCATGCCGGGAAAATAATAAGGCCGGCCATCAGCGCTACGAAGGTATCCAGAATTCCGATCTGGATGGATTCGCCCATAAGGCTGCGTTCTTTGTCGATGTAGCTTCCGAAGATCGCCATAGCACCGATTCCAAGGCTCAGGGTGAAGAATGCCTGTCCCATAGCAGCGTAGATACCGGAGAGCAGTCCGTTTTCTTTCAGACGGCCAAAGTCCGGAAGCAGGTAGAACTTAATGCCTTCGATTGCCCCTGGAAGGGTACAGCTCTTGATACAGAGGACTACCATAATGGTAAGAAGACAAACCATCATAACTTTGGTAATACGCTCAACGCCTTTCTGCAGTCCCATGCAGCAGGTGCCAAAGCCAAAAGCGGTTACGACTACCATCCAGAAGGTCATTTCCCCTGGATTGGAAAGCAGGGTGTTAAAGACATTTCCGACACCGTCTGTGTCAAGACCTGTGAAGGTTCCGCTTGCTATTTTGAAAAAGTATGCAAGCATCCAGCCGCCTACTGTGGTGTAGAACATCATCAGCATGTAGTTGCCGAGCATGGCACCGTAGCTGTAAAGGTGCCATTTGGTGCCTTTGGGCTCAAGGAGATGGAAGCTTCTGGCAGCGGATTTGCGGCTTGCGCGGCCGACTGCAAATTCCATAACCATGATGGGCAGTCCCAGGATTACCAGGAACAGAAGATAGATCAGTACGAAGGCAGCACCGCCGTACTGGCCTGTGATGTAAGGGAAGCGCCATACATTACCGATGCCGATGGCGCAGCCGGCTGAGATCAGGATAAATCCCAGCCGGGATGAGAATTTTTCACGTTCTTTCATATCGATTTCCTTCCTCTTTTTGTATGAATGAACTCTGTAAAAATGTGGGACGAACGTGTTTTTACAGATGAACACATCTTTCAATAGTATAAGAAGAAAAAGGGATTTCGTCAATAAATTTCTTGAAAAAGAAGGGAGAAATGGTACAATAAGGTGACTGTTCACTGGTAATGTTCCGCGAGGTGTTTTTTGTGAACAAAGTTCACAGAAAACCCGAGAACTGCGGCGCGAAATCATGCTTTGCATGATTTCTGTGCATCGCGAAGCGTGTTACTGGGCACGGAGTGAACAGTAACCAATAAGGTGACTGTTCACTGGTAATGTTCCGCGGGGGTTTTGGCGCAAAGTGTACAGGAACAATGGAGGATATTTGCAGAAAGGGAAAAAGCATATGTTATATATAGGAAATCATACATCTTCTTCTAAAGGATACGCTGCCATGGGGCGGCAGATGGTGAAAAACGGCGGGAATACATTCGCGTTTTTTACAAGAAATCCAAGAGGGGGAAATGCCAAGGCTATTGATCCGGCGGATGTGGCAAAGTTTCTGGAGCTTGCCAGGGAGCATGAATTTGGGAAAATAGTGGCTCATGCCCCTTATACTTTGAATGCCTGTGCGGTGAAGGAGAATCTGAGAGAGTTTGCAAAGGAGACTTTTGCGGATGATCTGAAGCGCATGGAATTTACCCCTGGAAATTACTATAATTTCCACCCGGGAAGCCATGTGGGACAGGGAATCGAGGTTGGAATCCAGAAGATTGCGGAGGTACTGAATGCAGTTCTTACAAAGGAGCAGACCACAACCGTTCTTCTTGAAACCATGTCCGGGAAAGGATCTGAGGTGGGAAGCCGTTTTGAGGAGCTTCGGGCCATTATGGATCTGGTGGAGAAGAAAGACAAGCTGGGTGTCTGTTTGGATACCTGTCATGTATGGGATGGCGGCTATGATATTGTGAATGATCTGGATGGTGTGCTGAATGAGTTCGACCGTATCATCGGCCTCGAACATCTGAAAGCAATTCATCTGAACGATAGTATGAACGGCCTTGGCAGCCACAAAGACCGCCACGCCAAAATCGGCGAAGGCCAGATCGGTCTCGACGCCCTGGTCCGTGTCATCCGCCACCCCGCCCTGGAAGGCAGACCATTTATTCTGGAAACACCCAATGATGACGAGGGCTGGACAAGGGAGATTGCGCTATTACGGGCGAAATATGCGGAATAATGTAGAAAACTTGTAATTGCAAATTTTTTGAAAACATTGACTTCGTTGTATGAGATAAGTATAATATAGATAGAATATTACTATCTCAATGATTCCAAGGAGGTGTCAATATGAATATTCGTCCGTCTGCAGCGATTCGCCAAAATTACAACGAGATTGCTGATATGTGCCGCAAAACAGAAGAACCCATATTCCTGACCAAGAATGGTGAAGGTGACTTGGTGGTTATGGATATTGAAACTTACAACCGTTGGGAAAAGATGCTAAAACTAAGGGAGGAACTGCTTGCTGTTGAGGAAGACAGAATAGCAGGAAGAAGCGGATGTACTCTTGATGAACTGGATGCATACCTTGATGATGTGATTGACGAGGTATAGTGTATGGCAGATAAGAAATATAAGGTGATTGTTTCTGATAGAGCAAAGCAAATGTTGGGAGTGCACTTCCGTTTTATGACACAGGTCAATAAAGAAGCTGCTGCTGCCAAAAAGAAAGAACTGATCACAGCGATGCGCTCCTTAGAGCGTATGTCTCAGCGCTTTCCGTTCTTTGAAGAATCTTATATACCACCGAATAAATATCATAAGATGTTCGTGGAAAAGTGGTATCTAGTTCTTTATCAAATCAAAGATCATGCGGTGTATGTGGATTATATTCTTGATTGCCGTAAGGATTATAGCTGGCTTATTCGATAAAATGTATGGCTGATGTAAAAATCGTTGCTTCAACTGGTGGTGCTTTTTACTATAAAGAAACAAAAAAGGTATTTCAAACGCTTTCTGCCTTGAAATACCTTTCATTTATTTTATTGAAATAACAGAGGCGCTGCTTATGAAAGTACTTCGTTCTTCAGTTCTTCTCCGTTCATGTAAGCACGCGCATTTTCCATGGTGGTCTCGGCGATGTTGGTGAGGGCTTCTTCGGTGAAGAATCCCTGGTGGGAGGTCATGGTGACGTTCGGGAAAGAGAGGAGACGCTGGATCAGGGAAGTCTGCATAATGCTCTCGGACAGGTCCTCGAATACATAATCAGATTCCTCCTCATAAACGTCCAGTCCAACTGCAAAGAACTTGTGATCGCGGATGCCGGAAATCAGATCCTCTGTCTTGATCAGGCCGCCGCGGGAAGTATTCACAAGAATCACACCATCCTTCATCTGCGCAATTGTTTTCTCATTAATGATATGCTTGGTCTCATCGGTAAGCGGGCAGTGGAGACTGATCAGATCACTGGTAGCAAGCAGCTCGTCCAGGGAAACATACTCCAGGAAATCAAGGCTCTTATTCGGGAAAAGATCATAAGCGATGACGCGCATTCCAAATCCCTTGCAGATTCTTGCCATAGCCTGTCCGATCTTTCCGGTACCGATGATTCCAGCTGTTTTCTTATAAAGGTTCACGCCCATAAGACCATTTAAGGTAAAGTTGTTCTCACGGCATTTGATGTACGCCTTGTGCGTGTGACGGTTGGCAGTAAGGGCAAGTGCCATTGCGTGCTCTGCAACTGCTTCCGGAGAATAACCCGGTACACGCAGAACCTTGATACCGTATTTCTGTGCTGTTTTCAGATCGACGTTGTTGTAACCTGCGCAGCGCATAAGGATCAGTTTCACGCCCTGCTGGTGTAACTCTTCTATAACTTTCGTACTCAGATCCGCATTTACAAATGCACAGATGGCTTCATAGCCCTTTGCAAGAGAAGCGGTCTCTTCGTGGATATTCGCTTCGATAAATTTAATTTCAATACCTGGGAATTCAGGCAGAAGTTTGTCAAAAAACTGCTCGTCATAATTTTTGGTTCCGTAAAATAAAATTTTCATTATTTCTGGCTCCTTTCTTTGTACCAGCCGCTCTTTTGTCTGGGCTGATCTCGGTTCGTTTTGTTTGTCTTTTAGTGTTCCTCAACTTACAGTGAGATTATACGTTATTTTTTCCAGGAAAAAAAGGGGAAAACAGGAAGTTTTTCAACTTCGTCGAATGTGTTAAAAAAATATCAATATAAAAATCGGAATAAAACGAATTTTAAAATTGTGCACAAATAAATACATGATAAAATGTGAAAAATACATAATGAAATTAGGAAAATAGAAGAATTATATAGTGAAAAAGACGATTGCATCAAACTAACATTGATTATTATTTAACAGAATGAGGCGGAAAAACAACCATCTCAAAGAGAAAATATTTGAAAAAAGAAAGGTCATTAACCGAACAAACAGCCAGATTTTACCCATTTTGAGAAAGGAGATTTGAAGGAAAAAAGATATTGCATAAAAAGAAAGCCGAAATTCCATACTGATGTTTTTCTGGAAAATTCCGGCTTTTATTATTTTTGCCCAATTCAGTTGTCTCAGATCAATGTAATAACCCGAGGGGTGAAAGGCTATTCGCCTAAACCATACAGGTCTTCATAAAATTCCGGATAGGAAATCTTCACGCAGTCGCCGCCTTTAATGGAAAGCGGACCGTCGCAGAGGAGTCCGGCGATGGCAAATGACATGGCGACACGGTGATCCAGATAAGAATCAATCACGGCGCCGTGCAGCGGCTTGCCGCCATGAATGATCATGCCGTCATCTGTCGGGGTGATGTCAGCACCCATGCGGGAGAGATTCTCTGCCATAACCAGAATACGGTCGGATTCTTTTACCTTAAGCTCCTTGGCATCCTTGATGATGGTGGTTCCCTCTGCGAAAGCCGCCATAACCGCGATCATCGGGATCTCGTCGATCAAAGTAGGGATAATTTCGCCTCCTACAGTGGTACCGTGAAGCGAACTGGTGCGTACCAGAAGGTCCGCAGTTGGCTCGCCGTCCATATTCACATTCAGCATGGTAATGTCAGCGCCCATGTCTTTGCAGACGCGAAGAAGCCCGTCTCTGGTAGGGTTGATCCCCACGTTTTTCAGAAGGATCTCGCTTCCTGGAACCAGAAGGCCTGCTGCAATAAAGTAAGCGGCAGAAGAAATATCGCCTGGTACAGTGATTTCCCTTGCATGAAGAGAAGGTTCCGGAACAATGGAAGCGGTGGTTCCCTCAGAGGTTACCTGTGCGCCGAAATAATTCAGCATGATCTCCGTGTGGTTTCTGGAAAGGACGGGCTCTGTGACGCTGGTAACGCCGTCACTGTACATGCCTGCCAGAAGCACACAGGATTTCACCTGGGCAGAAGCAACCGGAGAATCGTAGTGAATGGCTTTCAGCGGGTGTCCGGCAATCCGAAGGGGAACGCAGTTGTTTCCTTTTATGCTGGTGATGTCGGCTCCCATGGAAAGAAGGGGAGTCATAATCCGTTTCATAGGGCGGCTCTGGATGGAGTCGTCTCCGGTCAGTTCGGATACAAAATTCTGTCCTGCAAGGATACCGGAAATCAGGCGGGTTGTGGTGCCGCTGTTTCCTACATCTAAGATGTCAGTTGGGGAAGAAAGTCCGCGAAGTCCTTTTCCGTGGACCAGGATTTCGCCGTTGTTGTTCTCGATGTCGATGCCCATTTTGCGGAAACAGGAGATGGTGGAAAGGCAGTCCGCTCCTTCCAGAAAATGGGTGATGCGGGTGGTCCCTTTGGCAAGGGAACCGAACATGACAGCACGGTGGGAGATGGATTTGTCGCCTGGGACGGTAATCTCGCCGTGGAGATTGGTTAATTTTTTTATTTCCATAATAATCGTTCCTTAAATGAAAAGTCTAATACAGCAAAATGGAGTATCTGCCATAGAAGAATTAGACGAGTCAATATGGCGATTACTTCATATTTACTGTACTGATACAGTGTTTGTTTGAAAAATTGATTGTAATGTATCCTTTATAAACAACCGCTGGGGCACAGATTATCGTTCATAAACGATATAATTGCGCTTCTTCAAAAGTGCAATTGCCCGCTCCATGGCGTCTTCCTCATAAAATTCGATTTTCAGAACGCCCTGTTCAAATTCACGGTTGTGGATGATGCCGATATTCTTGATACTGATCTTGTCCATAGCAAGAATGGTTGCGATGGTAGCAATTCCACCGGCCTCATCTGCAATATCCAGATAAAGCACATAAGCCTTGCGGATGGGTCCATTATCTACCACATCGATGGAGTCACGGTAATCCCTGGAGCTTGCAAACATCTGGTAAATGGCGTCTGCTTCCCTGCCGTCAGAAGCGCAGTTGTCAATGGAACAGCGGATCTGGATCAGCATGCGGATGTAGTCATCCAGAACATTGGAAATGTTCTCGTGATTTTCCAAGCAGATCTGCTGCCACATTACAGGAGAAGAGGAAGCGATCCTTGTAATGTCCCGGAAGCCGCCGGCTGCGATGGTTTTCATATATTCCGCGTCATTGTCCAGTGTTTTCACAAGATTGACAAGCGCAGATGCGATAATGTGGGGCAGATGGCTCACACCTGCAGTGATGAAATCGTGCTCCTCTGCAGTGAGCACCATAGGAATGGCCCCAAGGGAGCGGATCAGCTCTGTGAAATCTCCAATATATTCCAGCCCAACTTCGCCGCCTGGAGTAAGAATATAGTAAGCGTTCTCCAGAATGCGCTCATTGGAATGGTCGAATCCGGTTTTCTCAGAACCAGCCATTGGATGACCGCCGATGAAGCAGTCTGTCATTCCAAGTTCCTCAACCTTCTGGTGGATGATTCCCTTTACGCTTCCCACATCTGTAATGATGCATCCGTCCTGACGGATCTCCTTTAAGTATGCCAGGCATTCCAGATTGATTTCTACTGGTGCGCAAAGAAATACATAGTCACAGGTTCCAAACCTTGGATCCTTCATTTCCTCGCAGACACCATCTATAATGCCGCTGCTAAGTGCAGAGGCAAGTGCTTCCTTGCTGCGGTTATAGGCCAGAATGTGGTAGTCCGGATGGTACTTCCGGATGGCTTTGGCGATGGAACCGCCGATCAGACCAAGACCGATAAAACCGATTGTCTTCATTATAATATCGTTTCCTTTCCTTCGTTAAAGTGAGAAACGTTACAGTTCACTTTGTTCACAGTAACGCGCTTCGCGATGCACAGAAATCATGCAGGCATGATTTCGCGCTGCTAGTCTCGGATTTTTCGTGAACTTTGTTCACAAAAAATACCTCGCGGAATATTACCCGCGTTTTAAATAAGAAATTACCTTCTGTCATTGTACGAGATTCCTCGCAAATTGTCAATTCCCACGAAAATGACAAAATAATCTAAACTTTTTTGAAAAAAGACCGTCAAAATCCCAGAAAATACTTGAAATTCTTCTGAATATTTAGTAAAATATGAACATATCAGACAAACAGGGAGGTATTACATATGGACGTTTTTAGAACTGACCGAATCAGAAATGTAGTCCTATTAGGTCACGGTGGGGCTGGCAAGACAACTCTGGCAGAAGCAATGGCATATCTGGCAGGCTTGACCAACCGTTTAGGCAAAGTGGAAGATGGCAACACTGTCAGTGATTATGATAAAGAAGAGATCAAACGACACTTTTCCATTACTACATCTGTGATTCCGGTCCCGTGGCAGAAGAACAAGGTAAACATTCTGGACACTCCCGGATATTTTGATTTCGTAGGAGAGGTCGAGGAAGCTGTCAGCGCTGCAGACGCAGCAATCATCGTAGTATCTGGTAAAGCCGGCGTACAGGTTGGTACCCAGAAGGCATGGAATCTGTGCGAGAAGTACAAACTTCCGCGTATGATTTTCGTTACCGATATGGACGTGGACGATGTCAGCTATCGTAAGGTAGTAGATCAGCTTACTGAGCTTTACGGCAAGAAGATTGCTCCGCTTCATTTCCCAATTCGTGAGGACGGCAAGTTTGTGGGATATGTAAACGTTGTGAAGCAGGCCGGAAGAAAATATATTGACAAGGGACAGAAGGAAGAATGTGCGATTCCTTCTTACCTGGATGAGTACCTTGAGAAATATCATGATATCCTGATGGAATCTGTAGCAGAGACCAGCGAGGAATTCATGGATCGTTACTTTGAGGGAGATGAATTCTCTGTAACAGAGGTTTCCGCAGCACTTGCAGCCAATATTCAGGAAGCAAGCATTGTTCCGGTATGCATGGGATCCCCGATCAATCTTCGCGGCGTATCCAACTTGCTGGATGATATCTGCGGATATTTCCCAAGCCCGGACAAACGTTCCTGCAACGGTATTTCCCAGAAAACCAATGAAATTTTTGAAGCAAATTACGACTTCGCCAAAGCGAAATCTGCATATGTATGGAAATCCATCGTGGATCCATTCCTTGGCAAATATTCCCTGATCAAGGTTTGCTCCGGTGTTATCAAATCCGATGATACCCTTCTCAATGTGGAGAAAGGTACAGAGGAGCGCCTGAACAAATTATATGTTCTTCAGGGTTCCAAGCCGATCGAGGTTCCGGAACTCCATGCAGGTGATATCGGCGCCATTGCCAAGCTGGTAAGCGTTCAGACTGGCGACAGCCTTGCTGGCAAAGCCAATCCGGTGCTTTATCCGAAGGCAATCCTTTCCACACCTTATACCTATAAGAGATTTAAGGCTGTAAATAAAGGTGATGAGGATAAGATTTCCCAGGCTCTGTCCAAGATCATGAGCGAGGATAAGACTGTTCGCGTTGAGAATGACGGTGCGAACCGCCAGAGCCTTATTTATGGCATGGGCGACCAGCATCTTGACGTTGTTGTCAGCATGCTGAAGGATCGCTATAAAGTAGACGTAGAGCTTTCCAAACCGAAGGTTCCGTTCCGTGAGACTATTCGCAAGAATTCTGATGTAGAAGGAAAGCATAAGAAACAGTCCGGCGGACACGGACAGTATGGTCATGTTAAGATGCGCTTTGAGCCGTCCGGTGATATGGAGACTCCATATGTATTTGAGCAGGTTGTAGTTGGCGGTGCAGTTCCGAAGAACTACTTCCCGGCAGTTGAGAAGGGACTTCAGGAATGCGTTCAGAAGGGACCTCTGGCTGCATATCCGGTAGTAGGTGTGAAGGCTACTCTTTATGACGGATCCTATCATCCGGTAGATTCCTCTGAGATGGCATTTAAGATGGCAACTATTCTGGCATTTAAGAAAGGCTTTATGGACGCATCTCCTGTACTCCTTGAGCCAATCGTTTCCATGAAGGTTACTGTTCCGGACAAATATACCGGTGACGTTATGGGCAATCTGAATAAACGCCGTGGCCGTGTCCTTGGCATGAATCCGGATCACAATGGAAATACTATCATTGAAGCCGATGTGCCGCTTCTTGAGATTTACGGATATTCCACAGATCTTCGCTCCATGACAGGCGGAAGCGGAGACTTCTCCTATGAGTTTGCACGCTATGAGCAGGCACCTGGAGATATCCAGCAGAAGGAAATCGAGGCAAGAGCAAGCAAGGTTGCTGCGGATGCTGAATAAATCATAAAATTATAAAAAACGTCGGAGAGTTTGGGTGAACCCTGAAAATCAAACTCTCCGGCGTCTTTTTTGTTATCTCATTCCTGGCTGTTGTTTGGAACTTTCCCAGCAGATCAAAGCACTTTCGTAGTCCATTTGCTGCAGTCCCATACTTGGGAAACTACATCCTGGTAAAACTCCGGTTCGTGGCAGATAAGAAGAACGCTTCCTCTGTATTCTTTCAGCGCTTCCTTCAACGCATCCTTTGCGTCCACATCCAGATGGTTGGTAGGCTCATCCAGAAGAAGTACGTTGGTCTCTTTGTTTACCAGCTTGCACAGGCGAACCTTGGCCTGCTCCCCGCCGCTGAGTACCCGGACCTGACTTTCAATGTGCTTGGTGGTAAGTCCGCATTTTGCAAGTGCGGAGCGCACTTCGTACTGGGTGTAGGATGGAAATTCTGCCCAGATCTCATCAATACAGGTGGTTTTATTGTCTCCCTTTACTTCCTGCTCAAAATAACCGATCTGAAGATTATCTCCTAATTCTCTGGTTCCCTTCAGTGCAGGAATCAGTCCGAGGATACTTTTCAGAAGAGTGGTTTTTCCGATTCCATTAGCACCTACCAGAGCAATTTTCTGACCTCTTTCCATGGAAAGAGTAAGAGGACGGGAAAGGGGCTCATCGTATCCAATTACCAGATCCTTGGTCTCAAAAATATATTTGCCAGGGGTACGTCCCTGTTTAAAATGAAATTCCGGTTTCGGCTTCTCGGCTGCAAGCTCGATCACATCCATTTTGTCCAGCTTTTTCTGTCTGGACATTGCCATATTTCGGGTGGCAACACGAGCTTTGTTTCTGGCAACAAAATCCTTCAGCTCACTGATTTCCTGCTGCTGACGGCGGTAAGCTGCCTCCAGCTGGGATTTTTTTACCTCGTAAACCTCCTGGAAGTGGTCATAGTCGCCTACGTAGCGGTTCAGCTCCTGGTTTTCCATATGGTAAACAATGTTGATAACATCGTTCAAAAACGGAATATCATGGGAGATGAGGATAAAAGCATTCTCATATTCCTGAAGATAACGCTTCAGCCAGGCAATGTGCTCTTCGTCCAGATAGTTGGTGGGCTCGTCCAGAAGAAGGATGTCCGGTTTCTCAAGAAGAAGCTTGGCAAGAAGAACCTTGGTACGCTGACCACCGCTTAAATCTGTAACATCACGGTCAAGCCCCAGATCCAGAAGCCCAAGTGCACGGGCAACCTCCTCCACCTTAGAGTCGATTATGTAAAAATCGTGCATGGTCATAGTATCCTGAATGGTTCCAAGCTCCTCCATAAGAGCTTCCATTTCCTCTGGGGAAGCTTCTCCAAGAGAATCGCAGATGGTATTCATTCGCTCTTCCAGCTCGAAAAGCCAGGAAAAAGCGGATTTCAGCACATCGCGGATGGTCATGCCCTGGGAAAGGACAGAGTGCTGGTCCAGATAGCCTACCCGGACATTCTTTGCCCATTGGATCTTGCCCTCATCCGGCATTAATTTGTCAGTTACAATGTTGAAGAAGGTGGATTTGCCTTCTCCGTTGGCGCCTACCAGGCCGATGTGCTCTCCTTTGAGAAGGCGGAAGGACACATCCTGAAAAATAGCTCTGTCGCCAAAGCCGTGGGTAAGGTGTTCAACGTTTAAAATACTCATAGGTTGCTCCTGTTCTTAGAATAATGTATGTTGTGCAGCAAACATTCCGGTTTGCCGCAAAATAAAATCTGCATTTGCCGCGGTTAGGATAATTGCTTGATTCCTGTAATATCCGGGGAAGCCATCAAAGAATAGTTGGTGTAATAAACCACAAATCCAGGCTTGGCACCGGCTGGCTTTTTCACATTTTTTTTCTGAAGATAGTCAATTTCCACCTTGGGGGCAGTGCGTCCCTTGGAATAGTAGGCGGCAAGATTGCCTGCTTCCTCGAAGGTGCGGTCCGGCAGGGTGCCGTCTTTGGTTTTTACTACGACGTGGGAACCGGGCATTTTTTTGGCGTGGAACCACCAGTCGTTTCCTGTGGCGAACTTGAAGGTAAGCTCGTCGTTCTGGTAGTTGTTTTTGCCTACATAAATATCGTAGCCATCGCTGGAAACATAGTGGAAGGGCTTGGACTTCACCTGCATTTTGGCGCCTTTTTTGTTTCCGTAATGGCGTTTTACGTAGCCGTACTCCATCAGCTCTTCCTTGATCTGGGAAAGGTCGCTTTCCTCAGTGGCAATATCAAGGGCATTGGAAATGGATTCCAGATGCTCGATCTCGCTGACTGTGTCTGCAATCTGAACCTCCAGGGCTTCCTGGGTACGCTTCAGCTTGCCGTAGCGGTCGAAGTATTTTTTGGAATTCTCCTGGGGAGTGAGGGTAGGGTCAAGGGGAATGGTGATTTCCTCTCCATTATAATAGTTTACAGCTTTAAAGGATTTGCATCCTTCTTCCAGGCCGTAGCCGTAGGCGTTGATCAGCTCGCCGTAGATCTTGTACTTGTCCTTTTTCTCTGTGTCCTTCATCTGCTTCTGCTGAATACTTAGCTTCTTGCGGTTGCGGTCAAGGGCGGTCTGGACGATCTTGCGAAGGTCCGCGGATTTCTGGCGGATGCGGGTGATCACGTCACGGGAAGCGTAGTAGGTTTCCAGCATCTCGGAAACGGATTCATACGTCTGGCTGGAGAAGCCTTCTCCATACTGAGCAAAAGGAAAAACGCCGTATTCTACAGGTTCATCTCCTTTGTATACAATAACAGGGGTAAATTCTTCCCTGCGGATCTGCTCCATCATACCGGAAAATTCCTGATATAATTTTTCACGGGCATTTTCCTCAAGGGCTGTGGCCTCATCATTTCCGTCAATGGAAGCGCGGTAGCAAAGCTCCTGTGCCATCACCGGGCTAAGACCGGTAAGAGTCTGGTAAAGAGCCTTGGAAATGGCGATAGATTTTCCGCAGACTTTTTCCATAAAGTCTTCTTTGGAAATGGTGAGCGGGTCCAGCTTGTCCTGAGTGTGTGGAATAAAGTAGGGGCGTCCGGGAAGAACTTCGCGGACGGAGCTTACGTTGCAGGATACGTGCTTGATGCTGTCCAGGATCATATTCTGGTCATCGCAGAAAATAATGTTGCTGTGCTTGCCCATCAGCTCCATGATCAGAACCTTGTGGCACACGTCGCCCAGCTCGTTGAGATGCTCCAGCTCAAATTCCACTACACGTTCCAGTTCCGGCTGGCGGATGGCTGTGATCCTTGCACTGCCGATGTGCTTGCGAAGAAGCATGCAGAAGTTGGGGGCAGTGAGGGGACTGATCCGGTTCTTGCCTGTGAAATAGATCAGGGGAAGGGAAGCACTGGCTGAGAGCAGCAGACGCTTCTGGCCGTTTGCCCCTTTCCCGGTGATGAGAAGCTCATCGCTCTCTGGCTGGGCAATCTTGTTGATGCGTCCGCCGGAGAGATTTTTATTTAATTCAGAAACCATTGCTGCAATGGTAATTCCGTCAAAGGCCATAGGAATAACTCCTTTCTATACTATGATGTTCGGGTCAAAAAGTCTTTTGCCCCGAACTTGATATCCACGAATTGCTCCGCTGCGAAGCAGCTCCCGCAATTCTCGAACATTCGGAATCCGCTGATTTACTACGTAAATCGCTACTTCCTTATGTTCGGCGGGTCCCAAGTTCAAAAGCCTTATCATGCAAGCATGACCGGCTTTTTGACCTTTTGCCCCTGATATCAGAATATATTATAACAGCAAAAAAATGATTTGACTAGGGTTTTGGAATGAACTATAATAAATCTGTATGCGTAGAAGTGATGTAAGCTGTTTGGGGGCTGACATCATTCGGAACAAAAATCAAAATACAGAAAGAGATTACTATGATAAAAAGCATGACCGGCTTTGGAAGAGCCGAGGTGATTACAAAAGATCGGAAAATCACCGTTGAATTAAAATCCGTCAATCACAGATATCTGGATCTGAGCATTAAGATGCCAAGGAAGCTTGGTTTTCTGGAGGGTGCTATCCGGAATCTTATGAAGACATATATGCAGCGAGGCAAGGTAGATGTATTTATTACCTATGAAGATTATACCTTAAGCTGTGGCGCATTGAAATATAATAAAGAGCTTGCATCTGAGTACATGGCCTATATCCGCCAGATGGCAGAGGAGTTTGGCATTGAGAATGACGTGAAGGCAGGGGCTCTTTCCCGTTATCCGGATGTTCTGACTATGGAGGAGCAGTCTGTAGACGAGGAAGAGCTTTGGGCAGTACTGGAAGGCCCCCTTCGCGAAGCCTGTGAGAAATTTGCCCAGGCCCGTGAAAGAGAAGGCGAGCATCTTAAGAATGACCTGATCACCAAGCTGGAGGCACTGGATGAGAAGGTGAACCAGGTGGAGGAGCGTTCTCCGCTGGTTGTGGATTCTTACAGAGAGAAGCTGGAAGCGAAGGTGCATGAGCTTCTTGAGGATTCCCAGATAGAGGATTCCCGCATTGCAGCAGAAGTGATCCTGTTCTCTGACAAAATCTGTAATGATGAGGAGACTGTGCGTCTTCACAGCCATATTCAGGGCATGAAGAGAATGCTGGAGGAGAAAGAGGGGATTGGCCGCAAGCTTGATTTCATGGCTCAGGAGATGAACCGTGAGGCAAACACGATTCTGTCGAAATCCAGTGACCTGGTGATTTCCAACATTGCCATTGATCTGAAAACCGAGATTGAGAAAATCCGTGAGCAGATCCAGAATATAGAGTAATGCCAGGGAATCAAGGCCAGCCGCATAGCGGCGGAGCAATCCGCAGGGTTACGGATTATGCAAAATACTTTTTGCGTAATCTTTCCTTTATATTGACAGAAGGGGGAAAACATGGCAAAATTAATCAATATCGGATTCGGCAATGTGGTGAATTCCCAGAAAATTGTAGCTGTGGTGAACCCGGATGCCGCACCGGTGAAACGAATGGTTCAGAGTGTGAAGGGAACCAATTCCCTTGTAGATGCCACCCAGGGTAGGAAGACCAAGTCCGTGATCGTGACATCTGACGACATTCTGATTTTATCTGCGATCCAGCCGGACACCATTGCCCGCAGATTTGCAGAGGTACACGATTTTGAAAGTAAGGGAGAGGGCCATGAGTAGAGGAGTTCTGGTAGTTGTTTCCGGTTTTTCCGGAGCAGGGAAAGGCACCATTATGAAAAGCCTGATGGCGAAATATGACAATTATGCGTTGTCTGTGTCTGCCACCACAAGAAACCCCAGGCCAGGGGAAGAGGACGGAAGAGAGTATTTTTTCCGCACCAGAGAAGAATTTGAAGAGATGATCCGTCAGGATCAGCTGATTGAATATGCCCAGTATGTTGAGAATTATTACGGCACACCTAAGGCCTATGTGGAAGAGCAGCTTTCACAGGGACGCGATGTGATCCTTGAGATTGAGATCCAGGGCGCGCGCAAGATCAAGAAGAAATTCCCGGAGGCAGTGCTGGTATTTGTGACTGCACCTTCCATGGAAGTGTTAAGAGAGCGTCTTGTGGGAAGAGGCACGGAGACTGCAGAAGTGATCCACCAGCGTCTTGCCAGAGCAGCACAGGAAGCGGAAGGCGTGGACGAGTATGATTACGTTCTGGTAAATGATCAGCTTGATGAGGCAGTGGACAGACTTCACGGCATCATCCAGAGCGAGCATTTTTCCATGAAGAGAAATCTGGATTTCATCCATGAGATCCAGGCGCAGGCAGCTAAATTTACAGAAAATTGAGATAGATTTGCAAACTGGTGCGTTTGACGTATATGTCCGACTGAGAGAGCAGGATGTAACTGTTCCTGTTAATTTATCTGATTTTTACAGTGGTGCTGCCAGCAGATATCAATTTGTTAATTTAGGTTAGGAACATGTTTTAAATAGAAACCGGTTCCCGGCCTTTATGATAAAATGTTACTATCAAGTAACGAGAAATTACGGCCGAAGCATGTCAGGAAAGGTTTTCTGGTATTTACAGAAACTGGTTCCTGCACGCTGCAAAGGCCCTCAAATTTGAAAGGAGTATATATATATGATCCATCCATCTTATTCAGAATTAATCGAAGCAATCAATACAAACAACGAGGACGATGACGAGAGCATGGTGCTCAACAGCCGTTATTCCCTGATTCTTGCAACCAGCAAGCGTGCACGCCAGCTCATCGGCGGAGCGAAGCCTCTTGCAGATAATGTAAAAGGCAAGAAACCGCTTTCCATCGCAATCGACGAGTTATATCACGGAAAGGTTAAGATCCTTCCGGGACAGCACGAGGAAGAGGATTTAAGAGAGATCGCAGGTCTTGCACCGGAGCAGCCGGCAGAGGAAGCAGCTGCAGAAGAAGCAACAGCAGAGACTGTTTCCCAGGAGAGTGCAGAATAATATGAAATTATTGTTCATTTCCCTTGGATGTGATAAGAACCTGGTAGATTCTGAGGAAATGCTTGGAATGCTGGCAGCAGACGGACATCAGATCGTGGACGATGAAGATGAGGCAGAGGTGATTATTGTAAATACCTGCTGCTTCATTGGAGATGCCAAGGAAGAGAGTGTCAATACCATTCTTGAGATGGCAGAGAAGAAAAAGGCAGGAACCTGCAAGGTCCTGATCGTCACCGGATGCATGGCACAGCGCTACAAGAAAGAGATTTCAGAGGAAATACCGGAGGTGGATGCAATCCTTGGAACTACTTCCTACGGCGATATTATCAAAGCTGTTAAGGAAGCTGAGGCGGGCAGGCACTTCGAAGAATACAAGAGCATTGATTTCCTTCCCAATATTTCCGGCAAGCGTATGCTGACAACTGGCGGCCATTTTGCATATCTGAAGATTGCAGAGGGCTGTGACAAGCACTGTACGTACTGTATTATCCCCAAGCTCAGGGGAAGCTACCGAAGCGTTCCTATGGAACAGCTGGTGAAGGAAGCACAGTCACTTGCCGAACAGGGCGTGAAGGAGCTGATCCTGGTTGCACAGGAGACTACTCTTTACGGCAAGGATCTTTACGGAAAGAAATCCCTGCATGTGCTTTTGAAAGAGCTTTGCAAGATTAAAGGAATCCGCTGGATCCGTATTTTATACTGTTATCCGGAGGAGATTTATGATGAACTGATTCAGACCATGAAGGAAGAGAAGAAGATCTGCCATTATCTGGATCTTCCTATTCAGCATGCCAGCGACCGCGTACTGAAACGTATGGGACGCCGCACCACCAAGCAGGAGCTTGTGGACATTATTGGCAAGCTGCGCCGTGAGATCCCGGATATTTTCCTTCGTACCAGTCTGATCAGCGGTTTCCCTGGAGAGACCCAGGAAGACCATGAAGAACTGATGGAGTTTGTGGACGAAATCGAGTTCGACCGCCTTGGTGTTTTCCCATATTCCGCAGAGGAGGATACCCCGGCAGCGACTATGGAGGATCAGATTCCCGAAGAAGTCAAGGAAGCCAGACGAGATGAGATCATGGAACTTCAGCAGGAGATTTCTCTGGAGAAGGGTGAGAATCGCGTAGGTCAGGTACTGACTGTTATGATCGAGGGCAAGGTATCCGGTGAAAGTGCGTATATTGGACGTACTTACGGAGATGCGCCTAAGGTTGACGGCTATATTTTTGTACAGACAGGCGAACTTCTCATGACCGGAGATTTTGCAAGAGTACGGGTTACAGGTGCTCTGGAGTATGATTTGATAGGAGAGCTGGAGAATGAATACACCGAATAAGCTGACTGTTGCCAGAATGATTATGGTACCGTTTTTTGTATTATTTATTCTGACTGGATGGGGCGGGGAAGCCAACCGTTATATCTGTCTTGTTATTTTTGCTGCGGCAAGCATTACAGACTGGTTTGACGGCAAACTGGCACGTAAGTATAATCTGGTCACCAACTTTGGTAAATTTATGGATCCCCTTGCGGACAAGCTGCTTGTTTGTTCGGCTTTGATCTGCATGATCGAGCTGGACCGCCTGCCTGCATGGATGGTGATTGTTGTGATCGCAAGAGAATTTATTATCAGCGGATTCAGACTGATCGCAGCTGAGAACGGAGTGGTAATTGCCGCAAACTACTGGGGCAAATTTAAGACTGCTTCCCAGATGGTGATGATCATTCTGCTGATTCTGAATTTTGGCGGAATTTTTGAGATTCTGACCAATATTTTTATCTGGCTGTCACTGGCACTGACTGTGATTTCCCTGATCACCTATATTGTGCAGAATAAAAATGTGATTTCCATGCAGGAGTAATCCTGTGCAGGAAAGCTTAGAGCGTGTTTCAAACACGCTCTAGAGCCTTTCTCAAACAGGCTGTAAGCCTAATATATTGTTGTTTTAATCTATATGACAGAACTTTGAAACCCAAGATTCATAAGATGATATGAAAAAGCCGCAGTTTACCCAGTAAATCAGCGGCTTTTGAAATAATCACAATCAGAAAAGAGGGATACAGATGATTGCAGAACTTGTAGCAGTAGGAACCGAAATATTGCTTGGCAACATTGTAAATACCAACAGTGCCTATCTGTCCGAGCAGATGGCGCAGCTTGGGCTGTCTGTTTATTATGAGACAGTGGTGGGAGACAATCATGACAGAATGAAAGCCGTGATTGCATCCGCTCTGGATCGCTCAGATGTGGTAATTCTTTCCGGCGGCCTTGGACCTACTGAGGATGACCTGACCAAAGAGGTCTGCGCAGAGGTGATGGGTTTGCCCCTTGAGGAGGATCCGCATTCCCGCAAGCGTATTGAGCGCTACATGAAAGAATATGAGAAAAATCACCCGGACAGACGGATCACAACCAACAATTACAAGCAGGCACAGGTACCAAAGGGTGCTCTTGTAATTGATAACCACAACGGTACAGCACCGGGACTGATCCTTGAAAAAGATGGCAAAACCGCTATCCTTCTTCCTGGACCGCCCAATGAGCTGATCCCTATGTTTGAGGAGTCTGTTTTCCCTTATCTTCGCAAGAAACAGCCGGAGATCATCTGCTCCCAGGTTGTGAAGATCTGCGGAATCGGCGAGAGTCAGGTCGCTGCGGATATTCAGGATATGATCGAGGCACAGACCAATCCTACCCTTGCTCCATATGCCAAAACCGGAGAGGTTCATCTTCGGATCACAGCCAAGGGTGAGGATGAGAAGGAATGTAAAAAGCTGATCAAGCCGGTGGTAAGAGAACTGAAAAGACGTTTTGGCAAAAATATTTTTGCCCTTGAAGCTGAGAAGACCCTGGAGGAATCTGTTGTGGATATGCTGCGGGATCAGGGACTGACCCTGGCTCTTGCGGAGTCCTGCACAGGCGGTGCCATTGCGGCGCGTATTGTCAATGTTCCAGGAGCGTCTCAGGTATTTACTCACGGTTTTGTTACTTACAGCAACCGTGCCAAGAGAAAATGTCTGGGCGTGAAGAAGTCCACTTTGAAGACAGAAGGTGCAGTTTCCGCGAAGTGTGCCAAGGAGATGGCAAAAGGCGGCTGCGCAAACTCAGATGCAGATATCTGCCTTTCCATTACAGGGCTTGCAGGCCCTGACGGCGGAACCAAGGAGACTCCGGTTGGCACTGTGTTTATGGGCTGCTGCTACAATGGACAGACCATTACCAGAGAATACCATTTCACCGGAAACCGGACCAAGATCCGCCAACAGGCAGTGGCAAGTGCGCTGGTGCTTCTTCGGGAATGCATCATGGAAGGCATCGAGAAAAATGACTAAAGGGATATGCCGACGATAAACGGAAGCTTCGTAGAGGAACAACACAGTCAGAAGAGACCGCAAAGGATAGAGCCTGGCTGACGATAGGCGGCAGTTTCACAGAGGAATAATGGGCTGTGGAAACATGGCTTATGAAAAAGGAGGACCAGGGGTTCACAAAGAATCCAGGGCCCTCTTTTTCCTTATCGCATCATTTTCATCAGATTTACCACCTGATCCAATTTTGCCCGCTCCTGGGGGCTTTTTCCCATTTTCAGCACTTCGATGATGGTATTGATCTCGTTGGGGTTGAAGCGAAGTCCTGCGCTTTTTCCTTTGGCAGCAGCGTTCATAATGAAGGGAAGCAGGTCGGAGGGGGATTTTCCTGCGCCCTGCTGTGCCATCTGCTGAAGCATGTCAAGCTTGCTTCTGTCCATTCCCGCAAGCTTTGGATTGTCCTGCCAGTTTTCTTCCAAAAAAATCACACCTTTCTGTCTGAGATAAAAATCCTGGACGGCAGTTGATTAGGCCTGCTTAATCCAATTTCTCCTGACGGCAGCCATGAAACATATTTGGGCAGGCGAATTCATGGATATGACCTATAATGACAGCAATTACTGCCGCTCCTCTTCACAGCTGTCCTCTGGCACAGTACTGTTCATCACCTTGATCATTTCTACCATAGCCATCATATTTGTAATCTGATCCAGAGTTCTTCTGGTATTTCCGAAGCAGTATTTGCGCAGGTCGTTGAGAATGTCTACAGGCTGTGAGGCGGAAACCGCCTGCATGCGCATAGGCTGCGCCTGGCTTCCGAAAAGATTTACAGCATTGGAAAATTCCTTTGCCTTGGCGTACAGGGAAAAAAGCTGCTGCTCCCTGGGCGGAAGATAAGGAATCAGTGCTTTTAAAAGCTGACCCTGGTCTGTTCCGACCATCTGATCCAATGCAGTCTGGGCAATAAATTCTGACTCCATAAAAATCCCTTTTCTAATCTATGTTTTTATTATTAAAATATGTCGGGAAACTGCCTTTTGACATATGTTATATTAGAGCGTGTTTGAAAAATCATTCCCGCAATCTGCACGCCCCACTTTGCGGTATATTTCACCCGAATTCGGTTGTCGTAGCCCGCGTGTTTGAAAATCATTCGTGGCATACCAGGAGGGATGATCATGAGAAGAGAAAATGAAAAGCTGATCATAGATGGAAACGCGATTTACGAACTGGATCTGGAATGCGTCCGCAGAAAGAACCAGCAGAAAGACAAAGAGAATGAAGAAAACCAGAGAAAGAAAAATGGCCGGATGTCAGGTCGGCACCAGTAAAAACCTGGAAGGAAAAATGAAAAAATGAAATAAAAGAGAAAACGATTGCTGAAATTGCTTCGGCGGAGAACAGGAAAAAATCCGAAGCGCTTATGAAAAAGGGACAGAGGCCCCGCGCCTCTGTCCCGATTTGCAATGTCACATCAGCATCCGCATCCGTTTCCTAAGCCGCCGCAAAGGAGCAGAAGGATAATGATGATCCAGCAGCAGTCACCATTTCCGTTGCCGCATCCGTTGTTGCATCCGAAACCGTTTCCGCCGCATGCGCAAAGAAGAATAATGATCCACAGAATGTTGCATCCGCAGGAGCCATTTCCCCAGTTGGAAAGTCCGCAGCCGCAGCCATTGTCATTGCCGCATCCACATCCGTTGTTGCATCCGCATCCGGATCTTTCCTCACCACAGCCACAGTTTGTTGCAGCTAAATCACTCATGCCTGAAACCTCCAGAAAATGTTTACAGTTCATCATATGGAAGGGACAGCTCCTGTGTGACAAAGCAGTTGACAGAAAAACAAAAATTAGCTATAATAATTATGAATTTAATATTTTTGTAATCTTTGCAACAAAATTGACACATTCATTTGCCAGAAAGTAACAATCACAGTGAATGTGAAGGTATTGAACAGTTACCAATCACACATTGGGGGTAGAGTGTGCGGCTCCGGGGGGAAAATTGGAGGCACGCTCATGGGGAGTGATTGAAATGGAGAGGACATCTGTTATGAAAAGAGAGAGTAAAAAAGGAAACTGGTTTTCTGTACTGGCGCTTTTGGTTCTGCTGGTTCTTCTTGCCATGCCAATGACATCAAAGGATGTACAGGCTGCTACAGCTGGATTTAAGACCATAAACGGCAAGACCTATTACATAACATCAAGCGGTGCCAAGCACAAGGGCTGGCTGACCCTGAAAGGAAGGAAATATTATTTTGATGCCAAGACGGGCGTTCAGCTAAAGGGCTGGCAGAAAGATACGAAAGGAAGAAACGTCCGCTATTTTACCAGAGGCTCCGGTGCAATGGTCACTGGATTTTTGAAAAGTTCCACCGTTACCAGGTATTTTAATCCTTCCAACGGAAGAATGGTTCGCGGCTGGCTGACCCTGAACAAAAAGAAGTATTATTTCACCAGTGGTTCTGGCGCAATGATAAAAGGTCGCTGGCTTACAGATTCCAAAGGCCAGAAACGTTATTTTAACAGCAATGGTACCATGAAAACAGGCTGGTATAAAGATTCCAAAACCAAATACAGCTATTATTTTAATACAAGCAACGGAATTGCCTACACCGGACTGAAGAAAATAAGCGGAAGCTACTATTATTTTTCCAAGAAAAGCGGCGTGCGCTATGAGAAGGGCTTTGGACATGTAGGTTCCAGACATTATTACTTTAACCCAAGCAACGGTAAGGCTCAGACCGGCTGGCTGACCCTGAACGGAAAGAAATATTATTTCAATACTTCTTCCGCTGTTATGTACATGAATACCACTGCTGCCATCAGCGGCAAGACCTACGTCTTTGACAGTAATGGAGTGGCAACAGAGAAACAGAGCAGTACGACCACAGGCAGCACTTTCACATGGTATGACCAGAAGCACAAACGCAATTATACCATTCTGAGTCAGTTTAATACACATACCGGAATTGCAAATGGAGCAAAATCCAATCTTGACATTCTGGCAGCTGTGTGCGAGACAGAAGCAGGAGATCAGGGACTTGCAGGCATGAAGGCAGTTGCCCTTACCGTTCTGAACAGAACCCTGGATGCAGGTTTCCCGTCTGACGTTCGCTATGTGGTTTATCAGAAAGGACAGTACTCCGTAGTCACAAACGGTTCCCTTCAGAAACGTCTCAACGGACAGTTTGAGGACCGCGCAAGTGCCTACAAGGCAGCACAAGAGGCTCTTAACAGCTTCAATGCTTACGTGCTCAAAGGAACCGCCCGCAAGGTAAGCGGCATGAAGGCCAAGGATTTCAACTACAAGTATTTCATGATGAATTCTGCTTTCGCGAAACAGCCCTTAAATTTCGATAAGGTTGTATATGAAGTTTACAAGGATCACACATTCTTTGTAGACTGGGTATAAGAGAGGAGAAAGGATGAATCCCTATTTATCCGCGATCCTGACAATAGCAGGCTTAGTCCTGCTATTTGTTTTATGGATCTTTTATGAGAATCGAAAGATCAAAAACAACACCCTGGAGCGGATCCGCAGAAACTGGGGAAAGCCCTCCAAAAGACAGTATGAAGCAGGAGACCTGGAGCAGATTTCCCATTATTTTCGCAGAAAAGAAAAAGAGGGTTTTGTTATAGACGACATTACCTGGAATGATCTGGATATGGACCGCCTGTATAAAATGGTGAACCAGACTGTTTCCTCACCGGGAGAGGATGTGCTTTATGATATGATGCGGCGTCCTGTATTTTCCAGGGAAGAACTGGAGGAACGGGAAAAGCTGGTGGAGTTTTTTTCCTCTCATACAAAGGAACGGGAGGAAATGCAGCTGCATCTTTCCAAGGTGGGAAAAACAAGGCTGGGTTCCCTGTCCGATACGGTGCTGGCCTTAAACAGTTCTCCTAAGGTGAAAACAGGGATCCATGTATTCATGCTGACATTGATCCTGCTGGATCTGGCTGTGCTTCTCCCTTTGAATCCGCTGGTGGGATTTTTCATATTTCTGGTGCTTATGGTGGCGAACATTACCATTTATTATACGGGAAATGACAGAAGCCTGATTGAAGCCTATCTGGACTGTTTTACCCATCTGCTTCGCATGCTTTCCGTGGCGGAAGAGATGAAGAATGTAAAATGGCCAGAGGTAAAAGAGCAGATGGAAGCCATTGCGGAGGCGAAAGCAGCCTTTGCAGGACTTAGCCGCAAGTCCTTTTTCCTGACCAGCAAAAATACGGACGGAGGGGATCCCTCCCAGATCGTGATGGAGTATGTCCGGCTTCTGACGCATGTGGATATTCTGGTGTACAACAGTCTGCTGAAAGAAGTACAGGGAAAAACGGAAGCGATTATGAAGCTGATTGACAATATTGGGGAACTGGACGCCTGTATTTCCATTGCCTCTTTCCGGGAAATGCTTTCTCTGTGGTGTCGGCCGGAGTTTGTGGATGGACATCAGAAAAAGGAAAGTTCCAGGCTCCAAGAGAAAGCACATGATACCTGGAAAGCTACCGGGATTTTGGAGAATAGGGCGGATGAACATACCTGGACTGCTTCCCGGATCCAGATGCAGGTGGAGGACCTTTACCATCCTTTACTTACAGAGGCGGTTGCCAACAGCTTCCAGGTATCCGGCGGAACCCTTGTGACTGGCTCCAACGCATCCGGCAAGTCCACCTTCCTGAAAAATGTGGCCATGAACAGCATTCTGGCCCAGACTCTTGGAACCTGCACCTGCTCTTCTTACCGGGCACCTTTTTTGAAGGTGATGACATCCATGGCTCTTCGGGATGATATAGAAAGCGGAGAGAGTTATTTCATTGTGGAGATCAAATCCCTGAAAAGAATCTTGGATGAGAGCAAAAAGCCAGAGCCGCTTCTTTGTATCATTGATGAGGTACTAAGAGGAACCAACACCATCGAGCGGATTGCGGCCTCCTCCCGGATTCTGGCAGCGCTGCACCAGAACTGGGTGATTCCTTTTGCGGCAACCCATGATATTGAGCTGTCGTACATTTTAGAGGACTTGTATGACAACTATCATTTCGAGGAAGAAGTAAAGGAAAAAGAAGTGGTATTTTCCTATATCCTGAAAAAAGGACGGGCGACCTCGAGAAATGCCATCCGGCTTCTGGATATGCTGGAGTATGATCTGGGAATCGTGGAAGGTGCGGCGAAAGCAGCCAGAGATTTCGAAGAAAAAGGCGTGTGGGAGTCCTTGAAGCCTGTTTGAAAAAGTATCTTTATAATTGCTGTAATACGTTAAGTTGTGAAAGCATCCTGGTAAATTCCTTGACAAAAACAGACAGCCTTTGTATACTTGCAAGTATTAAAAGACAAAGGCTTTGAAGGGAACAAGTAGCCGTGGGAAGAGCTTACAGAGAGCTGCCGGATGGTGAGAGGCGCATGCAGAACCCCAGAGAAGAATACAGGCGAATACATCCCGGAGCTTTGCACCGAACGGTTTTCCTGTGATAAAGGAATGCAGGAACGTACCAAGTAGGCTGCAACGGAGTGGCATACGTTATCATGCCGGGGTGATTGATACAGTCACTTATCGAGGCAGGAAGTGCGAGCTTTCTGTGAATTTAGGTGGTAACGCGGGACCCGGTTCTCGTCCTAAAGGGACAAAAGGAACCGGGTATTTTTTTATTCAGGAGGAAAATAACATGACAGTTTGGGAAGAACTGAAAGCCAGAGGGCTCATCGCCCAGGTAACAGACGAAGATGAGATCAAGGAAATGGTAAACAACGGTAAGGCCACCTTCTATATTGGATTTGACCCTACCGCAGACAGCCTTCATGTAGGACATTTCATGGCACTTTGCCTGATGAAGCGTCTTCAGATGGCAGGAAACAGACCAATCGCCCTTCTTGGAGGCGGAACCGGTATGATCGGTGACCCATCCGGAAGAACCGATATGCGTCAGATGCTGACCAAGGAAACCATCCAGCACAATATCGACTGCTTCAAGAAACAGATGGAGCGTTTTATTGATTTTTCCGATGGCAAGGCACTCATGGTAAACAATGCAGAGTGGCTGATGAATTTGAACTATGTAGAGCTTCTTCGCGAGGTTGGCGCCCACTTTTCCGTCAACCGTATGCTGACTGCTGAGTGCTACAAGCAGCGTATGGAAAGAGGCTTAAGCTTCCTGGAATTCAATTACATGATCATGCAGAGCTACGATTTCTACATGCTGTACCAGAAATACGGCTGCAACATGCAGTTTGGAGGCGATGACCAGTGGAGCAACATGCTCGGCGGTACAGAGCTGATCCGCCGTAAGCTTGGCAAAGATGCATACGCTATGACCATCACCCTTCTTCTGAACTCTGAGGGCAAGAAGATGGGCAAAACACAGTCCGGCGCTGTATGGCTTGATCCGAATAAGACCTCTCCATTTGATTTCTATCAGTACTGGAGAAATGTAGATGACGCAGACGTGATCAAATGCATGAAGCTTCTTACTTTCCTTCCGTTAGAAGAAATCCAGGAGATGGAGAAATGGGAAGGCAGCCAGCTGAATAAGGCAAAAGAGATCCTTGCATTCCAGCTGACCGAGCTTGTTCACGGAACTGAGGAAGCAAAGAAAGCAGAAGCAGGGGCAAAGGCCCTTTTCGCAGGCGGAGCAGACACAGAGCATATGCCAACTACTGAGCTTGCAGCAGAGGATTTTGATGAGGAAGGAAACATCGACCTGATCAGCCTTCTTGTAAAATCCGCACTGGTAACCACCCGTTCCGAGGGAAGAAGAGCCATCGAGCAGGGCGGCGTTTCTGTAGACGGCGAGAAAGTAATGGACATCAAGCATGTACTTTCCAAGGATGCCCTTACAGGTGACGGCGTTGTCCTCAAGAGAGGAAAGAAGAAATTCAATAAAGTATTTACAAAATAATTTTGACCGTAATAAAGATCTATGATATCATATAGACTATGCAAGCATTTCCGGTGCAGCAGCTGCGGCTTCTGCACCCAAAGAGGAAATGCACTTCTTTATTGCGTAGGAGGAGATTTGAAATGAAGAAATACGGAGTAAACGAACTTCGAAAAATGTTTCTGGATTTCATGGAGAGCAAGGGACATCTTGTACTGAAAAGCTTTCCATTGGTTCCACAGGGCGATAAAAGCATCCTGCTGATCAACGCAGGAATGACACCACTGAAACCATATTTCACAGGAGCAGAGAAACCACCGCGTACAAGAGTAAGTACCTGTCAGAAATGTATCCGTACAGGCGATATCGAGAATGTAGGTAAGACAGCACGTCACGGTACCTTCTTCGAGATGCTTGGAAACTTCTCTTTTGGAGATTACTTTAAGAGAGAAGCTATCCACTGGTCCTGGGAATTTTTAACAGAGGTAGTTGGACTGGATCCGAACCGTCTTTACCCGTCTGTATACCTTGAGGATGACGAGGCTTTCGATATCTGGAACAAAGAAATCGGAATTCCGGCAGAGCGTATTTTCAAATTCGGCAAAGAGGACAACTTCTGGGAGCATGGCGCAGGTCCATGCGGTCCATGTTCAGAGATCTACTATGACCGCGGAGAGAAATACGGCTGCGGCAAGCCAGGATGTACAGTAGGATGCGACTGCGACCGTTACATGGAAGTATGGAACAACGTATTTACCCAGTTTGAGAATGACGGAAACGGCAACTACACAACCCTGAAGCAGAAGAACATTGATACCGGTATGGGACTTGAGCGTCTGGCAGTTGTTGTCCAGGACGTAGATTCTATTTTCGATGTAGACACCATCTGTTCCCTTCGTAACCTGGTAAGCAAGATTTCCGGCAAGGAATACGGCGTACACCATGAGGATGACGTTTCCATCCGTCTGATCACAGACCATATCCGTTCCGCTACATTCATGATTTCCGATGGAATCATGCCGACCAATGAGGGAAGAGGATACGTACTTCGCCGTCTGATCCGCCGTGCAGCAAGACACGGAAGACTTCTTGGAATCGAGGGCAACTTCCTTGCAACCTTAAGTGCAGAAGTGATCAGCGGTTCTAAGGACGGATATCCGGAACTGGAAGAGAAAAAAGAGTTCATCTTCAACGTTCTCACCAACGAGGAGAATCAGTTTGGCAAGACCATCGACCAGGGACTTCGCATCCTGGCAGATATGGAAGAAGCTATGAATGCAGCAGGAGAGAAGACTCTTTCCGGCGAGAACGCATTCAAATTATATGACACCTACGGATTCCCTCTTGACCTGACCAAGGAGATCCTTGAGGAAAAAGGCTATGAGATCGACGAGGAAGGCTTCAAGGCTGCTATGGATGAGCAGAGAGAGAAAGCACGTTCCTCCCGTGAGGTAACCAACTATATGGGTGCTGACGCAACTGTATATGACCAGATCGACACCTCTGTAACCACAGAGTTTGTTGGATATGACCACCTTTCCTTTGAGTCCCCGGTTACTGTTCTCACAACAGAGGATGAGATCGTGGATTCCCTGATGGAAGGCCAGAAAGGCACCATTTTCGTAGAGAAAACACCTTTCTACGCTACCATGGGCGGACAGGTTGGAGATACCGGCGTGATCGAGACTGCAAACGGCAAATTTGTTGTGGAAGATACCATCAAGCTTCGCGGCGGCAAATTCGGCCATGTAGGACATATGGAATCCGGCATGATCTCCAAGGGTGAGACTGTTTCCCTGAAAGTAAACGTTGCCGCAAGAAAAGACATCGAGAAGAACCACAGTGCAACACACCTTCTTCAGAAAGCCCTGAAAGAGGTTCTTGGTTCCCATGTAGAGCAGAAAGGTTCCCTGGTAACTGCGGACAGACTTCGTTTTGACTTCGCTCACTTTACAGCTATGACACCTGAGGAGATTGAGAAAACAGAGAAAATCGTAAATGAGCAGATCCAGGCTGGCCTTGAGGTCCACACAGACATCATGGGCGTTGAGGAAGCAAAGAAATCCGGCGCTATGGCACTGTTCGGCGAGAAGTATTCCCAGAAGGTACGTGTGGTATCCATGGGCGATTTCTCCAAAGAACTTTGCGGCGGTACCCACGTTGCAAACACAAGCTCCATTATGCTGTTCAAGATCGTATCTGAGTCCGGTATCGCTGCAGGCGTGCGCCGTATTGAGGCACTGACTGGCAACGGCGTTCTGGAATACTATAAGAAACAGGAAGCACTTCTTCACGAGGCTGCTAAGGCTCTGAAGACCACTCCTTCTGAGATGGTTGAGAAGATCGCACACCTTCAGGGTGAGATGAAAGCTCTTGCAAGCGAGAACGAGTCTCTGAAGAGCAAGCTGGCTCAGGGATCTCTTGGGGATGTTATGAACCAGGTTGTGGAAGTAAAAGGCGTGAAGCTTCTTGCTGCCAAGGTAGAGGGCGTTGACATGAACGGACTTCGTGATCTTGGTGACCAGCTTAAAGAGAAGCTTGGTGAGGGCGTTGTAGTTCTTGCAGCAGTGAACGAGGGCAAGGTAAGCCTTCTTGCAATGGCTACGGATTCCGCACAGAAAGCAGGAGCACATGCGGGCAACCTGATCAAGGCAGTGGCAGCTATCGTTGGCGGTGGCGGCGGCGGCCGTCCGAACATGGCTCAGGCCGGCGGAAAGAATCCGGAAAAAGCAGATGAAGCCATTGCAGCAGTTGCCGGAATCCTGGAAGGACAGCTTCACTAGAAGATCTGTTCATAACTGCACCCTGGCCTGCGGGAAATTCGTCAAAATTTTTTGTAAAATTAAACCAAAAGTTGTTGACGAACCCCGACTGTATGATATATAATAATGTTCGTGCAAGAAAAATACCCAGACAGTTGTATTTTAGCACAATCTACAACTGGAGGGAGGTTAGGTGTGAGTCTATGTCAAACGTTATCGTAAAAGAAAACGAGACTTTAGATAGCGCTCTTCGCAGATTCAAGAGAAGCTGCGCAAAAGCAGGTATCCAGCAGGAAATCCGCAAAAGAGAGCATTACGAGAAACCAAGCGTTCGTCGTAAGAAAAAATCTGAAGCCGCAAGAAAACGTAAATATAATTAATTGTGCGCAAAAATCCCTGGCTGCATTCAGTCAGGGATTTTTAAATGAGGGAAAGAAAGACTTATGATGATTCTGAAGAAAATTGCCAAGCTTCTGTTTAACCGGATTTTTTATGTGGTATTTGCGATGGCAGTACAGCTTGGCTGGCTGCTGACCATCTTTCTCCGCCTTGCAGGCTATTCCAGATATATGTCTATCGCGTTGGATGCAATCAGTATTCTTGTGGTTCTGGTGATTGTAAACCGAAAGATCAATCCCTCGTATAAACTGGCCTGGACCATGCTGATTTTGTGCCTGCCTGTATTTGGCCTTGTTCTTTATCTGGTATTTGGACGTTCCAGAATTGCGGCTTATATGCAGGAGCGGTTTAATGATATGCTGGCGAAATCCAGCAATCTTTTGCAGACAGATCCTGACCTTCATGAACAGCTAAGAATGGAAGATGCCTCTGCCTGCAATCAGTCGGACTATATATATCGGAATTCCGGCTATCCTGCCCATGGAAACACCACAGCGGAATATTTCCAGGTGGGAGACGATATGTTCCCGGTTCTTGTGAAGGAACTGGAGCAGGCGCAGCATTACATTTTTATTGAATATTTTATTATCCATGATGGGGTCATGTGGAGAACCATTCTGGATATTCTGGAGAAGAAAGTTAAGGAAGGGCTGGACGTCCGTCTGATCTATGATGACATGGGCTGTCTTACCACACTTCCTCATAAATATTATGAAACCATGCGGGCGAAGGGCATCAAGTGTCAGGTGTTCAATCCTTTCCGTCCGATCCTGAACATTATCCAGAACAACCGTGACCACAGGAAATTCTGTATCATTGACGGTTACGTGGGATTTACAGGCGGGGTGAACCTGGCAGATGAGTACATTAACCAGAAGGAGCGCTTCGGCCACTGGAAAGATACAGCTGTCATGCTGAAAGGCGAGGCAGTCTGGAATATGACCGCCATGTTCCTTCACATGTGGAATGTGGTAACCAATAATCGCCAGGACAGCAGCCTGGAGGAATATCTGCCCCATGTATGGCACCCGGAGGTTTTTGAGGGGGATGGATTTATCCAGCCTTTCTGCGATTCCCCTTTGGACAATGAGACAGTGGGTGAGAATGTTTATCTGAACATCATCAATCGTGCCAGAGATTATGTGTACATCTGTACGCCCTATCTGGTTATCGACAATGAGATGATGACTGCCCTTTGCCTTGCGGCGAAGAGCGGTGTGGATGTGCGTCTGATGACACCGGGAATTCCGGACAAGAAGCTGGTATTTCTTCTTACCCAGTCTTACTATGAGCAGCTGCTTGAGGCTGGGGTAAAGATTTATGAGTATCAGCCGGGATTTCTTCATGCAAAGTCCTTTGTGTGCGATGATGAGATTGGCGTGGTGGGAACGATTAACCTGGATTACCGCAGCCTTTATCTTCACTTTGAGGATGGAGTGTGGATTTACCGCAACAAGGTGATCGGGGACATTAAAAAAGACTTTACAGATACCCTGGATTACTGCAATCCAGTGACACTGGAATTCTGCAGAGGCAGAAATATTGCAGTGCGGGCAATGCAGAGCATACTGAGATTGTTTGCGCCTATGTTGTAAATGATTACTGTGAAAGTCCCAGATGGCAGCCAACATGTCCATTTTATAAGAAAAAATGGGTTTCTAATTAATAGAGGATTTTGAGATATGGACAGAATATATGCAGACAATGCGGCAACAACTAAAATAAGCCATAAGGCTATGGAGGCTATGGTTTCCTCAATGGAAAATACTTACGGGAATCCATCCAGTCTTCACCAGATCGGTATGGAAGCAAATGATGCACTGCAGACTGCAAGAGAGCAGATTGCACGCTGTCTTGGATGTACGCCAAAAGAGATTTATTTTACATCAGGCGGAACGGAATCTGACAATCAGGCAATTATATCTGCGGCTATGCTTGGTGAGAAGCAGAATAAGAAGCATATTATTTCTACTGCGTTTGAGCATCATGCAGTGCTTTACACATTAAGAAAGCTGAAAGAGCAGGGATTTGAGGTTGAGCTTCTGGATGCAGGTGAGGAAGGAAATATTACGGCAGAACAGGTACAGGCGGCAATTCGTCCGGATACATGCCTTGTTACTACAATGTTTGCCAATAATGAGATTGGATCTATTCTTCCTATTGCTAAAATCGGTGAAGTGTGCCGTGCCCATGGAGTACTTTTTCATACAGATGCTGTGCAGGCTGTTGGACATATACCTGTGAATGTGAAAAAACAAAATATTGATCTTTTGTCTCTTTCGGCACATAAGTTTCATGGCCCCAGGGGAATTGGCGTATTGTATGCCAGAAGAGGAATGGAGCTTTGCAGTCTTATGGAGGGCGGCGGTCAGGAACGGGGAAAACGTCCGGGTACGGAGAACGTTCCGGCAATCATGGGAATGGCAGCTGCGCTGAAAGAAGAATGCGTTCTGATGGAGGAAAATGCGCGGAAGATTTCTGCTATGCGGGATCGGCTGATCCAGGGGCTTTCCAAGATTCCGCACTGTATTTTAAACGGTCCGGCAGGAAACCGGCTTCCGGGGAATGTGAATTTCTGTTTTGAGGGAGTTTCCGGAGAAAGTCTTCTCCTTCTTCTGGATAGTAAGGGTATTTGTGCTTCCTCGGGCTCTGCGTGCGCTTCGGGGGCGTTGGACCCGAGCCATGTGCTGCTGGCACTGGGAAGATCCCCGGAAATTGCCCAGGGATCCTTAAGGCTGAGCCTGGATGCATCTAATACAGAAGAAGAAGTGGATTACATGCTGGAGGTGATTCCACAGGTGGTAGAGCATCTGCGGAGAATGTCTGCTGACTGGCAGGAGAAAGTAAAAGGCAGTCGGGAATTTGAGCTGTAAAAACGTGTATGATACAAAACGTAAACTGTAAAAGTCCTGGCCAGCAACTGGAGACGAACTATGCTTGTATAGGCGAATTCATGGATATGGTTCAGACTAAAACGTAGGAGCAAGCAGGGCAATCGCCCGTTTAGAATAATATTCGCGAGGTATAAATATATGGAGTCAGACAACATGAAAAAGGCACTGATCGCTATGAGCGGCGGCGTGGATTCTTCCGTAGCCGCTTACCTGATGAAAGAGCATGGATACGACTGCATTGGCGTGACCATGAAGCTTTTCCAGAATGAGGATGCAGGCGTCAGCCGCAAAAAAAGCTGCTGTTCCTTAGATGATGTGGAGGATGCAAGAAGCGTAGCCCACAATCTGGGAATCCCTTATTATGTTTTTAACTTTACTGCAGATTTCAAGAAACAGGTCATGGACCGGTTTGTAGCTGCTTATGAAAATGGTGCAACTCCAAACCCCTGTATTGACTGCAACCGCTATCTGAAATTCGACAGCCTGTATCACCGTGCAGAGGAGCTTGGCTGCCACTATGTTGTGACTGGCCATTATGCAAGAATCGAGCAGCGTGAGGATGGCAGATACCTTCTGAAAAAAGCAGCAGACCCGGCCAAGGACCAGAGCTATGTGCTCTATTCCCTGACCCAGGAGCAGCTGGCACATACCATGTTCCCGCTTGGGGATATGAACAAGCACCAGACCCGTATGATTGCAGATGAGCAGAATTTCTTCAATGCAGATAAGCCGGACAGCCAGGATATCTGCTTTGTTCCAGATGGGGATTATGCAGGATTTATCCGCAGATTTACAGGTAAGGACTATCCAGCAGGAGATTTTACAGACAAGGACGGCAACGTTCTTGGCAAACATAAAGGAATCATCGGCTACACCGTGGGACAGCGGAAAGGTCTTGGCATTGCAGCTGGCAAGCCGGTTTATGTGACAAAGATCTGCCCGGCAGAGAACCGGGTAATTCTTGGTGACAATGAGGATCTGTTCCATCGGGAACTGGATGTGGAGGACTTTAATTTCATCGCTTTTGACAATCCCCCGGCAGAGTTCCGTGCCAAAGCCAAGGTGCGCTACCGTCAGAAGGAGCAGTGGGCAACCGTAAAAGTCACCGGAGAAAAAACAGTGCACATCATTTTTGACGAATCCCAGAGAGCCATCACCAAAGGACAGGCTGCCGTTTTGTATGATGGAGACGTTGTCATCGGCGGCGGTGTGATTGTGGGCTGAAAAATAGAACGAAAGTAACTGTGAAAGTACGGAACAGTTCTGAATTGAAATATTATAACAGTCAGGGAAGTATAGAATAAAACTATATTTTTTCCCTGGCTGTTTTTGTTTATAAAAAGTTAAGAATATATCTTTAATTTATAGATGACGAACCCTATGGAAAAATGGTACTATAATCCATATCAGCCGCAGCAGAGCATAAAGAATTGGAGGTATATGTGGAAAAAAGAAAATTAATTGGAAGATTCGGGACGCATCCGTCCGTACTAAAGGAAAATGCAAAAGAAAAGGCAAAGGAATCCATCAGCGCAGTACTGCCCATTGTACTGATCGTTCTGGCGCTTGGGTTTACCATAGCGGCCCTCTCGCCCAGTATTCTGGTGGAATTTCTCATTGGATCGGTGCTGGTGATCATCGGCATGATCTTTTTCTCCATGGGCGCGGAAATGTCCATGACCCCTATGGGAGAGCATGTGGGAGGCAGTATGCTTCGCACGAAGAAATTAGGCTTTATTGTAATTCTTGGTTTTGTTCTTGGTTTTATTATTACGATTTCTGAACCCGATCTGCAGGTTCTTGCAGAACAGGTTTCCTCTGTGCCGAATATGGTGCTGATCTTATCAGTGGCATTAGGAGTTGGCGCATTTCTTGTTGTGGCATTGCTTCGTATTCTGTTTGGAATCGCGCTGCCGCCGTTGTTATTCTGTTTTTATATTCTGGTTTTTGTCATTGCAATGTTCGTTCCGGAAAATTTTCTGGCAGTGGCCTTTGATTCCGGCGGGGTGACCACTGGACCTATGACCGTTCCCTTTATTATGGCGCTGGGTGTTGGTATCGCAGCCATCCGTAACGATAAGCATGCCGGGGATGACAGCTTCGGACTTGTAGCGCTGTGTTCCATAGGTCCCATTCTGGCAGTTTTGATCCTGGGGCTTGTGTATCATACTGAGGGGATTTTTACCTCAGAGGCGGTCACTGAGGTGGAGAATTCTGTGGAACTGGGACGACTGTTTGCGTCAGCTCTTCCGAAATATTTTAAGGAGATTGCAGTGTCTCTTTTCCCGATTACTGTATTTTTCGGGATTTTCCAGGTGGTGTCCCTGAAACTGAATAAGGATGTGCTGTTTAAGATTATTTTTGGTTTGTTCTATACATATATAGGGCTTGTGCTGTTTCTCACAGGAGCAAATGTAGGCTTCATTCCTGCCGGAAATTATCTTGGAACTGTGCTTGGAAACCTGCCATGGAACTGGATTCTAGTGCCGCTTGGAATGGTGATCGGATATTTCATTGTAAAAGCGGAGCCTGCGGTTTATGTGCTGATGAAGCAGGTGGAAGAGCTGACAGACGGGGCTATTTCCGGCAAATCCATTCAGATCAGCCTGTCTGTGAGCGTAGCGGTTTCTGTGGGAATCTCCATGCTCCGCGTACTTACAGGGATTTCCGTGTTTTATTTTCTGGTGCCGGGATATGCAGTGGCCTTAATTCTCAGTCTGTTTGTTCCGAAAATTTTTACAGCTATTGCCTTTGACTCCGGTGGAGTTGCTTCCGGTCCTATGACCGCTACCTTTTTGCTTCCCCTGGCTCAGGGAGCCTGCCAGGCAGTAGGCGGAAATATTGTGACAGACGCGTTTGGCGTGGTGGCTATGGTAGCCATGACTCCGCTGATCACGCTGCAGGTGCTTGGTCTGGTTTACCGAATCCGTGGCGGCGAGCTTGGGGAAAAGCGCAAAGAAGAGAAAAGAGTGGCACTGCCGGATGGCATGGCTGTACCGAAGTCTGTGGCGGAACTGTATGGCGAGCTTGGGGATGAGGAGATTATTGAGCTCTAGAGTCTGTTTGAAAAATCATTCCCGCAATCTGCACGCCCCACTTTGCGGTATATTTCACCCGAATTCGGCCTACGTAGCCCGCTACGACGTCCTCATCCGGGCAAAATCTCCCACAAATTGTGACGCACATCTTGCAGAAAGCCTTTTTCAAACACGCTTTAGCATTTTTTAGGAAGCCCGAGGCGACAGCCAAGAAAGCATTCAGAGAGGAATGAGACATGAGCGGATTATATATGATGGTGACCATCACCAGCAGGAAGCATATGCCTGCGTTTAAAAAAATTTACCGGGAAAACCAGGTGGAGGTTGGAACCGTTTCCCTTGGAATGGGAACCGCATCCAGTTCCATCCTGGATTATATGGGACTGGAAGATGATGAGAAAAGCATCTGTTTCCATTTTGTAACAGCAGCGACCTGGAAAAAGGTGAAAAAAAGCCTTCAGAACCAGCTGCGCATTGATGTGCCGGGAACTGGAATTGTATTTGTGATTCCCATGAGCAGCATTGGCGGCAAGCGGGAACTGGGATTTCTTGTTCAGGGACAGGAGTTTGTAAGAGAGGAGGAGAGCACATTGAAGGAAACCAGACATGAACTGATCGTGGCAATTGCCAATTACGGATACAACACACAAGTGATGAAGGCAGCAGAAGAGGGCGGCGCCACAGGAGGTACCGTGCTTCACGGAAAAGGAGTGGGAATGAAGCGGGCAGAGCAGTTTCTGGGCGTTTCCCTTGTCTCCGAGAAAGAACTGGTTCTGATCGTTGCCAGATCTGAGCAGAAAAATGCGATCATGCAGGCAATCATGGAAAAAGCCGGAATCACATCCAAGGCCGGAACCATTGTATTTTCCCTTCCCGTAACGGACACGGCGGGGCTTCGGATTCTGGAAGATACGGAAGAAAATCAGTAATTGTGACGTATATCCTGCAGAAAGCCTTTTTTCAAATACGCTCTGCTGCAAAGGCAACCGTTCCGAAAACGAAATCTCCACACAAACTCCATATTAGTGTAGTATAATACCGATTATAAGAATGGGCGTGAAGGAGAGAAAATGAACTGTATTTTTGTGGTAGAGGATGAATTTGATATACAGGAGCTTCTGGGGAATTATCTTGCAGAGGCAAGCTATCAGGTGCTAGCAGCTTCCGATGGAGTGGAAGCCATCAACCTGTTTGAAAAGGAAAAGGATCGGATCGACCTTGTGCTTCTGGACGTGATGCTGCCGAAGATTGACGGCTTTGGCGTACTGGAGGTGATACGCCAGTCTTCCCTGGTTCCGGTGATCATGCTTACCGCACTTGACGATGAGGCCTATCAGATCAAAGGCTATGACCTTCAGGCAGACGAATATGTGACCAAGCCTTTTTCCATGCAGATCCTTTTGCGGAAAATCGGGGCAGTGCTGCGAAGAAGCGGGAAAATTTCAAAAGAAGAAAATACAGAAGATCTTCTGTGCTATGGCAATCTGCGCCTGGATCTGGCAGGCTACCAGGCATGGGAAGGGCCAAAGAAGCTGGAGCTTACCCAGAAGGAATTTGAACTTTTGCGGGAATTTCTGGAAAACCAGGGGCGTGTGCTTACAAGAAACCAGCTTCTGGATGCTGTGTGGGGCGCGGATTATTTCGGTGAGGACCGAATTGTAGATACGCACATTAAGAATCTTCGAAAGAAACTGGAAGCTGATTATATTGATACCATCAGAGGAGTGGGATACCGCATTGATAAAATACATAAAAAGCAGAATTAGCATAAAAATATTTCTTCTCACCATGATCATCCTGATGGCGGTTTCCGGAATTTCCTATGGCTTTGTAGCTGCATTTATGCCGCAGAGTTATTCGGATTCCCTGAACCGGACCCTGGCGGCAAAGGCAAAGGATCTGGCGGAATCCCTGTCTGGCTATTCCCTTGAGAATGCGGCTTCTATTATAGGGGAATTCAGCGATGCCAACCAGTCGCGGGTTGTCCTTTTAAATGAAAAAGGAGAGATTGTCCGGGAGTGGCTTGGGAACGGAAGCCTTGTCAGTGAGGTTACAATTTCATCTTCTGTATCTGAAGAAGAACAACCGGTAACAGAAGGATTTGCTGAAGAAAGCACTACGGCGGAGTCGGGTGACTGGGAAGGTCAGACGGATCAGGAAGTGAGCTATGGGGATACTATTGGAACCGTAGTGGAAGGTGAGGGGTCCGTGGTGGAGGAGATGGAACAGCAGGCAATGGGGCATTATGAGGTTGCCTTTAAAGACAGTGAAAACAGGTATACACTGTTTGTGTTTGGTTCCACTCAGCTTGTGAACCAGGCAGTGGAAGCGCTTGGACAAATTCTGCCCTGGATGCTTTTTACCGTGTTTGGGATCTCTCTGGTGATCTCCCTTTTTTATTCCAGATATTTGTCAAAGCCTATCCGAAAGCTTGGAGCTGCGTCTGATAAAATGGCGGGCCTGGATTTTTCTGTGCGAACGGAAATGAAACGGACAGATGAGCTTGGGACACTTTCCCGGAGTCTGGATACAATGGCACAGAATCTGGATCAGGCGTTGAAAAGTCTTAGAAGTGCCAATGCGAAATTAAAGGATGAGATGGAACAGGAACGGGAACTGGAGCGAAGACGGATGGAGTTTTTCGCCGCGGCTTCCCACGAACTGAAAACCCCGGTTACGATCCTGAAAGGGCAGATCGAGGGCATGGAGCAGAATGTTGGCGTGTACAAAGACCGGGACAAATATCTTGCCAGGGCAAGGGAAGTGACGGTGACCCTGCAGAATATGGTCCAGGAGATTCTGATGATTTCCAAAATGGAGTCCTGGGGTTTTTCCCTGAAGAAAAAAGAACTGGATCTGGCGGAACTGGTAAGGCGGCAGCTGGCTGACCTGACGGAGCTTTTTGAGCAGAAAAACATGAAGCTGGAAATCACGCTGCCGGATCAATGCCTGTGCAGGGTGGATCCGGCGCTGATGGAGACGGTACTTCGGAATGTTCTTGTAAATGCGGTGCGATATTCGCCGGAAAAAGAGCGGATTCGCGTGAATCTTTATAAAGAAATACAGGAAATTTCCTGTGAAGGCTGCCTGAGGGGTTCTGGCAATCCTGTGGATGCCAAAGAGAAAACCCAAGGGCATAAGACTGTGAGGCTGGAAGTGGAAAATACAGGGGTACACATCGAGGATGCGGAGCTTTCAAGAGTGTTTGATGCCTTTTACCGGGTGGATTCCTCCAGAAACCGGAAAAGCGGCGGCAGCGGCCTGGGACTTTATATTGTGCGGCAGATTCTGGAACAGCACGGCGCTGGATATGAACTGCGAAATACGGATAATGGGGTTTTGTTTCGAATGAAACTGCCCCTAGAAAATATGACCTTTACAGGGTGATATTTAAAATAGCATTTCTTTGGATTTTTCATGAATTTATATGGAAAAGTTTGAAAAGTGGTGATATAATTGCTGAGAATTTTGTAGTGGAGACAGGAATCTGCATGCGGATCAGGGTTTTGTCTCATACGTTAATTTTTAGCAGAAGGTGAAAGAAAATGTCAACATCCATGACCAAGGGAAATCCGCTGAAGCTGATGCTCCAGTTTGCCTTTCCGCTGCTGATAGGAAATCTTCTTCAGCAGACTTATAACATTATTGATGCAGCTATTGTAGGCCAGATTTTGGGGGCGAAGGCCCTGGCAAGCGTTGGAGCCAGCAGCAGTATCCAGTTTCTGGTACTGGGCTTTTGCATGGGAAGCTGTACCGGATTCGGTGTGCCCATTGCAAAGTATTTTGGTGCAGGCAAGCTGGATCAGATGAGAAACTATGTTTTTAACGGAGCGCTTCTCACAGCCGGGATCGCGGTGATCCTTACTGCGCTGTGCTCTGTTTTTTGCCCGCAGATCCTGCATATGCTTTCTGTACCGGAAGATATTTATGACAATGCCTATGCATATCTGCTGATTATTTTTCTGGGCATGCCGTTTACGCTGCTGTATAATTACCTGTCCAGCATTTTGAGATCCGTTGGAGACAGCCGGACGCCCTTTATGTTTCTGGCTTTGTCCGCAATTCTGAATATTTTCCTGGATCTGTTTTGCATTGTGGTATTGAAATGGGGCTGTGCGGGCGCCGCCATTGCTACGATCACAGCGCAGGCAATCAGCGGAATTTTGTGTCTTGTTTTTATTGCGAAGAAAATGAATCTTCTCTGGCTGTCTAAGGCTCACCGTGCGGCAAATAAGGATGCGGTAAGCGAGCTTCTTATGATGGGAATTCCCACAGGACTTCAGTTCTCCATTACCGCTATCGGCAGTATGGTGATGCAGTCTGCAAACAATGGTCTTGGAAGCGTGTATGTATCCGGATTTACAGCGGGAATGAAGATCAAGCAGTTTACTATGTGTCCTTTCGATGCTATTGGAACAGCTGTCTCCGTATTCTGCAGCCAGAATCTTGGGGCAAAGCAGCCGGACCGTATCCGCAAGGGACTGAAGCAGGGCATGGCAGTTGCGGTAGGATATGGACTTTTGGCCGGCCTTGTGCTTATTTTTGCAGGAAGACCTCTTTCCATGATTTTTGTCAGCAAAAGCTCTGCAGATGTGCTGGACGCATCTGCCAAATATCTGCGCTGCATGGGATATTTTTACTGGAGCCTTGGCATTCTCAATATTACCCGTATGGTGACGCAGGGACTTGGATATTCCACAAGAGCTGTCTTTTCCGGTGTTACGGAGATGCTGGCGAGAACTATTGTCAGCCTGGGATTTGTGGGAACCTTCGGATTTACCGCCATCTGCTACGCAGACCAGACCGCCTGGATCACTGCCTGCCTTTATATTGCGCCAACCTGCGTTTTCTGTATTAAGAAAGCAACGAAGTCCATTATGGCTGGAGCGTATGAGTAAGTAGGGCGATAGCCCGGATTACGAATGCGGTCGGCAGCTGTGGGAGCGCCCATAGGAGCCAAGTAGCTGACTTTCATATATGGTGATGTCGCCAATAGGCGACATGTCCGTTTTGCGGCTCCACACAAACCACATAAAACTTACATATGGAACACAAGGAAATGTTCTATTCTTCTTATTGTAGTCAAGGGAACACATTCCCAAAAGAAGAAAGGAGCATTTTTTATGAAGAAAACAGTATTTACAGGAAAGAACGCTTACGGCTTAACCGCTGGCAAATCAGGAAAAAGATGCAGAAGAAAAGGGCTGGCACTTGGAATCTGTGCCGCAATTCTGGGAACAGCCGGTGTGGCAGGAGCATCTCAGGCAGCATGGGCATATACAGAGAGCTATATGGATGCAGACGGAAAACTTGTGATTAAAATTTATAAAAATGGGGACACGGATACTGTGACAGATGAGTCTGATGAAGTGACAGCAGCCGAGCAGGGAAATGCCATAGAATCAGCAGCAGAGGATTTTACGATCACGACTGTACAGGATGGACAAAATCCCGAAAAAAAAGCGGATACAGAGGCAGCGGAAAATTCGGTTGCAGGCCAGATTGAATGTTGGGCCGAAGTCGATAGCTATCTATATAAGGCGTTAGGTTTGGAATACAATGAAGAGCAGAAAGCCTGGATGTGGAAAGGAAAACCAGTTTATGCGATCTGGTTCGCAAATACAGGACTGACCATATACGGAGACGTAAAAGCAGAAGGCAAAAACTGTCTGCATATCACCTGGGAAAGCAGCGATGGAACCGCCACATTTAAGGTCCAGGAGATGACGAAAGAAGAGCTGAAGAAAGCCTACGGAACATCCTTGGCGGAGTGATTACGATTCTTGTTTTATAGAAGTTCCAAGGAGCCTGTTTATTACCTGTAAGAAAAGCACCTACCATTTCTGATAGATGCTTTTCTTATGCTATGCCGTTTTCTTAAACTACTTCTTGAATAGCTCTGAGTGTGTACCGAGCCTGTAAAGCATTAGTACTAAAATATTGTTCTGAATTTCATAAATGAGCAGCCAATCTGGTTCAATGTGACATTCACGCGTGCCTTTATAGTTGCCTGTAAGATCATGGTCCCTGTATTTTGCTTCCAGCGTACCGCCATTCGCCAGAACATTGATTACCTCAAACAGCTTATCAAGATTCTTGTTTTGCTTTTTAGCAAGTTTCAGATCTTTTTTAAACTGCGTGGTAAACTGAACATCATATTTCATACATCAAGTGCCGCCTTAAGAGCATCCATACTGGAATATCTAGGGGCAGAAGGGTCATTCAGTAGTTTTCTGCCTTCCTCAATGGCAGCAGCTGTAGTATCATTCGGTACTTCCAGTTTTAATTCAAAAGGAATACCATGTTCACGGATAGCGGTTCTCAGGAACATATTTACAGCAGTTGTCATATTCAGGCCAAGCTCATTGAAAATTTCCTCTGCCTGATCTTTGATTGTTTTGTCTATGCGAATATTTAAATTAGTTGTTGCCATATAGAACACCTCCATTCAAGTATAGTATACTCAAGCGTTCGTTTGCTGTCAATACAATGTCATTATTATAGCAACAATGCTGAAAGTTTACGGAACGTCCTTGACGGAGTGATAATTATTCTTGTCTTATAAAGTGTACCATGATAATATAAGGATGCAAAAGAGATGGTGGGCGAGATTGGAGGTCGTGGAATGGGATATCTGTTTGAAAATATGGAGAAAATGGACATTCAGGCTGAAAGACGAAATACGCAAAGAGAAAAGAAGAGAGCTGATGAAGCAGAAAAAGAGAATCTACGTTTACAGCAGGAAATTCTGCACTTGCAAGAGGAACTTGCCAGATTACAGAAAAAAAGAGTAACTTAGGTGATTTATACAGTAGTTTGCTTATCAGCTTTTGATCTGCTGTATCATTTGGAGAAGCGGGAAACAAACCATATCTAAAGATATTGACGTAAATTTTAATGCCTGGAATTGGAAAGGAAAAGAGATACATGGAAATGGAAAACTTTTTCTTTGACAATTCCGGGCATTTATCTTTGAAAGGCATTCTATTTTATGTACATTCCATGCATAAAATCCCCCTGCGGGATTTAAAATAGAATAGAATCTGTTTTTCAAGGAGACAATCTATGTTTCTTAAGGCAATAAAAAAAGCAGTTCTTCCTGTTTTGATCGGCAGCCTGTTAACTGGTCCGGGCTGCCGGATTACATATGGGTATGTGGGGGATTCCGGGAGAGCAATTTATGAGTATGCGGGGAAAAATAGCTGGGATACGGCTGTTCTTTTCCAGGAAGACAATAGCCAGGAAGAAAATACCGGAGACAATACTTCGGATACGGATACGCAGCAGGAAAACGCCTCGCCCCAGATCCCAGCCACCGACGACACCCTCATCCAGGCCCCTTCCGCGCTTCTCATGGAAGCCACCACCGGCACCGTGATCTACGAAAAAGACCCGGACACCCGCCGCAGCCCTGCCAGCATCACAAAAATCATGACCCTGATCCTGATTTTTGATGCTCTGGAAAATGGCACCCTGAAAATGACCGACACCGTTACCACCAGTGCCTACGCCAAATCCATGGGCGGCTCCCAAGTTTTCTTAGAAGAAGGGGAAACCCAGGATGTGGAAACCATGATTAAGTGCATTGTGATCGCATCCGGCAACGACGCCAGTGTGGCAATGGCGGAGCACATCGGCGGCAGCGAGCAGGAATTTGTCCGTCAGATGAACGAGCGGGCAGCAGGTCTTGGCATGGAAAACACCCATTTCGTGGACTGCTGCGGCTTGACAGACTCTACCGACCATTACACCACTGCCCGGGACATCGCCCTGATGAGCCGGGAGCTGATCACTAAATATCCCAAAATACTGGAATATTCCTCCATCTGGATGGAAAATATCACTCACGTCACCAGACAGGGCTCCAAGGAATTCGGCCTGACCAACACTAACAAGCTTCTTCGAAGCTACGAGGGTTGTGTCGGCCTCAAAACCGGAAGCACCAGCCTTGCCAAATACTGTGTATCCGCAGTTGCCGCCCGAAACGGCATCACTCTTATTTCCGTAGTCATGGCAGCGCCCGACTACAAGGTCCGCTTCAAGGATGCGGCTGCCATGCTGAACTACGGTTTTTCCAAAAGCAGTCTCTACACCGATGAAAACCCCGAAAAACTCCCTTCCATCGAAGTCCGAAAAGGAACCAAAACCACAACCGAAGTAAAATATGAAAAAACCTTCCAGTATCTAAGCTGCGACGGCAAAACCATAGGCGATGTCCAGACGAAGCTGAATCTGAATCCCCAGGTCCAGGCCCCTGTAAAAGAAGGGGACATTGCCGGAACCCTGGAATACTACGAAAATGGCAGAAAATTAGGCGAAATCCATGTGCTTTTCACAGAAACCATAGAAAAAGCCACTTACAAAAACTGCCTGGAAAAAATAATTACAGAAGCATTTTGACAAAACAGTCCCTGTCGGTTTATAATAAACTCTGTATGAAAATTTTTGCTGCTATCTTACAAAAAGGACATGTCGCCTGCTGGCGGCATCACCATATATGAAAGCAGCAAAACCGGAGGAAAAACACATGGAACAGCAGAAAAAAGAGCCAGGCAAATTAAAGCTTCTGGCCCAATACTATAAACCATATAAGGGACTGTTTTTCGCAGACTTGTTTTTTGCATTTCTGGGAGCTGCAGTAACTCTGGTGATCCCTCTTTTGGTGCGCTATATTATGAGCACAGTGGGAGAAATGCCAGCCCAGGAAGCCAAAACCATTATCCTGAAAATCGGTATAGGAATGCTGGCATTGATCCTGGTACAGCTGGGAAGCCGTTATTTTATCACCTATTACGGACATATGATGGGCGCTTACATTGAGCACGATATGCGAAACGAGATTTTCAGCCACTATCAGAAGCTATCTTTCGCATTTTACGATAATCAAAAAGTAGGCCATCTGCTTTCCCGAATCACAAGCGATTTATTTGATATTACAGAGCTTCTGCATCACGGACCGGAAGATATTCTGATCTCCGTGATCAAGCTGTTCGGAGCGCTGATCATTCTGATGAACGTGAAGCCCCAGATGGCACTGCTTTGCTTTGCCATTGTAATCATTATGCTGATCTATGCGCTGGTTTACAATAAGAAAATGAAAAGCGCATTTAAGGAAAACCGCGTGCGCATGGGCGAGATCAACAGCCAGATCGAGGACAGTCTTTCCGGAATCCGCGTGGTGAAATCCTTTGGAAATGAGAAGCGTGAGATCGAGAAATTCCGCAAGGGAAATGAGCGCTTCGTGGATGCCAAGAGAGTGACTTACCGCTACATGGCAGGCTACCACGCAGGCATGGATGCCTTTACCACCCTGATTACAGTTGCGGCCTTGGTTTCCGGTGCTATGTTCCTTGCGTCCGGAAGCATTAGTGCCACAGACCTTGTGACCTTTCTTTTGTATATCAACAACTTCACCGAGCCTGTTACCAAACTGGTAAACTTCACTGAGCAGTTCCAGAACGGCTACAGCGGTTACGACCGTTTCCTGGAAATGATGTCCATTGCGCCGGATATTGAGGACGCGCCGGATGCAGTGCCGTTAGACCATGTGGACGGGGACATTCGCTTTGAAAATGTTTCCTTCCATTATGAGGACCATGATGACAAAGTTCTTTCCAATGTCAATCTGGAAGTGAAGCCGGGAGATTATGTTGCTCTTGTGGGCACCTCTGGCGCAGGCAAAACCACCCTGTGCAGCCTGATCCCCAGATTTTATGATGTAACCGAGGGCGCCATTTATCTGGATGGAAAAGACATCCGCAAGATCAAGCTGAAGGACCTTCGCCAGCAGATTGGAATTGTTCAGCAGGATGTATATCTGTTCGCAGGAAACATTATGGAAAATATCCGCTACGGCCGCCCGGATGCCACAGACGAGGAAGTCATCCGCGCAGCCAAGCTTGCCAATGCCCACGATTTTATTATGGAAATGCCGGATAACTACGCAACGGATATCGGCCAGCGGGGCGTGAAGCTTTCTGGCGGACAGAAGCAGCGCCTTTCCATTGCAAGAGCATTCCTGAAAAATCCGCCCATCCTGATCTTCGATGAGGCAACCTCTGCCCTTGACAACGAAAGCGAGAAGGTAGTCCAGGAGTCCCTAGAACGTCTTGCCAAAAACCGAACCACCTTCGTCATCGCCCACCGCCTTTCCACCATCCGCAACGCAAGACGAATCCTGGTCCTCACCGAAGACGGAATCGCAGAAGAAGGCACCCACCAGGAACTGATGGAAAAAGACGGCGTATACGCCAAGCTTTGTAAAGCTGGATTGTAAAAGTTACGAAAGGAAGACCGTACAATGAAAGAAATCCGAACCGAAGACGCAGTAGGCCACATCCTCTGCCACGACATTACCCAGATTATCAAAGATAAGAAAAAAGGCGTCCTCTTCTCCAAAGGCCACATTGTAAAAGAAGAAGACATCCCCCTCCTCCTCTCCGTCGGCAAAGAGCACCTCTTTGTCTGGGAAAAGAAAGAAGGCATTCTTCATGAAAACGAAGGCGCTGACATCCTCTACAAAATCTGTGCCGGCCCCTCCATGCACGGAACTGATGTAAAAGAAGGCAAAATCGAGCTGGTAGCCGACACCGACGGCGTTCTGAAAATCCGCCGTGACGCCCTTCTGGCAGTCAACTCCCTCGGCGAGATGATGATCGCTTCCCGCCACGGTGATTTCCCTGTAAAAAAAGGCGACAAGCTGGCCGGAACCCGCATCATCCCCCTTGTGATCGAAAAAGAAAAAATGGACAAAGCCGTAGAAGCCGCAGGCCCGGACCCCATTTTTTCCATTCTTCCCTATCAGTTTAAAAAGGTAGGAATCGTCACCACCGGAAGCGAAGTCAAAAAAGGCTTGATCCAGGACACCTTTACCCCTGTGCTGAAAGACAAGCTGGCAGAATATCCGACCGAAGTTATCGGCCAGACCACCCCGGGAGATGACAAAGCCCAGATTACAGCCGACATTCTGGCCTTTATAGACCAGGGCGCAGACATGGTAATCTGCAGCGGCGGCATGAGCGTTGACCCGGACGACCGCACCCCAGGAGGAATCCGCGACACCGGAGCCAGAGTGGTAACCTACGGTGCCCCGGTGCTTCCAGGCGCCATGCTTCTGATTGCTTACTACGAAAAAGACGGCAAACGCATTCCCATCCTTGGCCTGCCAGGATGCGTCATGTATGCGAAACGAACCGTATTTGATCTTGTTCTGCCAAGAATCATGGCAGACGATGAAATTTTCGCCGAAGAAGTGGCAGCCTATGGCGAAGGCGGCCTTTGCCTGAACTGTAAAGTCTGTACCTTCCCCAACTGCGGATTTGGAAAATAAAGAAAACACAAAAGGAGACCTATGGGCGAATTCCGAACTGTAACCTACGAAGTTCACAACCCCAAAATAAAACAAAACCAGAGCGTGCGTTTCGCCGTCCTTGCGGATGTTCACGGCAGCGAATTTGGAACAGACAACTGCGACCTGCAGGCAAAAATCCGGGAAAACCTGCCGGATGCCATTCTTGTAGCTGGAGACATGGTTGTGCGAAAAGATGTATCCACCCTGGAAAACGCCCGGAAGCTTCTTATTTCCCTGGCAAAGGATTTTCCTGTTTTCTATGGTCTGGGAAATCACGAATCCAAAATGAAAATAGAGGGCTATCCCTGCCAGAGCGAATATCTGGAATACGAACAGTCCCTGAGGAAAGCTGGCGTCCATATCCTGACAAATGAGAAATACGAATTCCAGGCAAAAGGCACCTCCCTTGTTATAAACGGCCTGGAACTTCCTTTAGAATATTATCACAAGCCAACCTCCCCAAAGCTTACAGACCAGGCAATGGAACAGCTTATGGGAAAACCGGAGCCGGACGCGGTAAACATTCTCCTCGCCCACAGTCCCAAATACGGCAGAACCTATTTTAACTGGGGCGCAGACCTGATCCTGTCCGGCCACTACCACGGCGGCGTGCTGCGTTTTTCCAGGCACATAGGCACCATCAGTCCCCAGCTCATGCCTTTTCCCAGGTACTGCTGCGGGGATTTTTACCAGGACGGGCAGTGCATGATCGTAAGCGCCGGGCTTGGGGAACACACCATGCCCCTTCGGATCCACAACCCCAGAGAACTGATTTTTATAGAAATGAAATCTTAAGGGAAGAAAGGAAAGCTCATGGCAATCTCCGTAAAACTAAATGTTTTTGAAGGACCGCTTGACCTGCTCCTTCACCTGATCGATAAAAATAAAATTGACATTTACGACATCCCCATTGTGGAGATCACAGACCAGTACATGGAATACATTCACGCCATGGAAAAAGAAGACTTAGGCGTGATGAGCGAGTTTATGGTTATGGCGGCCACTCTTCTTGACATCAAATGCCGGATGCTTCTTCCAAAAGAAGTAAACGAGGAAGGGGAGGAGGAAGACCCAAGAGCCGAGCTTGTCCAGAAGCTTCTGGAATATAAGATGTACAAATACATGTCTTACGAGCTGAAGGACAAAATGGACGATGCCAGCGGAGTCTATTACCGTGCTCCCGACGTGCCGGAGGAAGTGCTTCAGTACCGGGAGCCTGTGGATCCATCTGAACTGCTGGCTGGGCTGACCCTGGAAAAGCTCCACGCCATTTACCAGTCCATCATCCGCAGGCAGGAAGACAAGGTGGACCCCATCCGAAGCCGTTTCGGCAGGATTGAAAAAGAAGAAGTCAGTCTTTCAGATAAAATGCTTGAGATGAAAGAATTTGCAAAGACCCACAGAAAGTTCAGCTTTAAGGACCTTTTGAAAAAGCAGTGCTCCAAGGTGCAGGTGATCGTCACCTTCCTTTCCGTGCTGGAGCTGATCAAAATGGGACACATCCATGTGGTGCAGGAGGAGATTTTTGACGACATCCAGATCGATGTTGTGACTGATCCTGAAACCTGGAAAAATCTCACGGAATTTGCAGAGGAAGGATAATATATGGAAATCAGACAATTAGAAGGAGCCATTGAGGCCATTCTGTTTACAATGGGAGAGGCGGTGGAGCTTTGCCAGATCGCGAAAGCCATCCAGCAGGACAAGGCCACCACAGAGAAGCTGATCCACAATCTCATGGACAAATACCAGGATGAGGGCAGGGGAATCCACATTATCGAGCTGGAAAATTCCTATCAGCTTTGCACCAAGCGGGACTATTACGGCTGCCTGATCCGCATCGCCATGCAGCCCCAGAAGCCGGCACTTACCGACGTTATGCTGGAGACTTTGTCCATCATTGCCTACAAGCAGCCGGTGACCAAGGCAGAGATCGAGAAGATCCGAGGGGTAAAAAGCGACCACGCAGTGAACAAGCTGGTGGAATATAATTTGGTCAAAGAGCTTGGAAGACTGGATGCACCGGGACGCCCCATCCTTTTTGGAACCACCGAGGAATTTCTTCGAACCTTCGGCGTGCAGGGCCTGGAAGAGCTTCCTTCTGTGGACCCGGTGAAAATGGCAGACTTCAAGGCGGAGGCAGAAGAAGAGATACAGCTGAAGCTGGACGTATAAAAGGCTGCCAGCGGTATAAGCTAAGTGATGCAGGATGGAACATATGAGCCGCAGCTTTTGCGGCATAAGACAGGAGAGGATAAAAATGCCAACAACATACGCACATGATCTGTTTGGACAGAAAGTATACAGGCAGATGCCGGAAGAAGTAAAAAAAGTCATCAGGGAAAATGGGGAGCTGTACCGCATCGGACTGCACGGCCCGGACATCTTCTTTTATTATTTTATTTTCAAAAATCATGTCAGCGGCGTTGGATACCGGATGCATAAGGAAAAAGCCAGAGCCTTTTTCATCCAGGGAATGAGTCAGGTGCGTGAGACCAAGGATCAGGCCCTGCTTGCCTATCTTCTTGGTTTTGGCTGCCATTATCTTCTGGATTCCGCCTGCCATCCTTTTGTAAACGAGATGCACGACAAGGGGCGGATTTCCCACAGTCTTCTGGAAATCGAGTTTGACCGCTTGCTTATGGAAGAAACAGGGAAAGACCCTTATACCTATTATCCTTCCGTATGCATCGCGGCAAAGGAGCGAAATGCAAAAGAAATCCACAAGGTCTTTCCCCTTGTAAAAACAGGGGATATTCTTCTGAGCCTGAAGCTTATGAAATGGATTACCAACCAGCTGGTATGCGATGACGGCGGCGCAAGACGTGCCCGTCTGGCCAGAATTTCCAGTCTGGGGGGCCATAAAGCCCAGTCAGCCCTGATCGACCACTACATGATGGTCCATCCGGCAGGGGGCAGCAAGGAGCTTGTAGAGGAACTGAACCGGCTGTTTGAAGAGAAAGTGAAAAAGGCGCCTGGGGAACTGCTTGAGCTATATCAGCTTTCCAAGGAGGATCATCCGTTATCAGATCGGTGGAATTTAACTTATAACGGGTGATAATATCTTTTCAGGGGGCGGACATTCTTCGAAATCTCCGCCCCTGAGTCATATCCCGGACATGTCTGCGTAAAATGAATATATGGAAGATTAGAGCGTGTTTGAATATGAGGGGATGTGGAATATGAAGAAAAAAGGAAAAAGATTTCTTTGCAGACTTCTTATCCTGATCACCGGGACGGTATCTGTAGGGCAGGCATCCGCAAGCGCCGGGGCGGCAGACCTTCAGGGAGTGAGCACCGTGGTACAGATGATCCCGGCAGCGGTGGACATGAACGAAACAGATGGCCCCGGAAGCCTGTATGCCCTTTCGGCTGTTCTCATGGACGGAGATTCTGGCAGAGTGCTTTACGAAAAAGAGGGTTACACAGCCAGGCCGAACGCCAGCACCACAAAGGTGATGACCTGCATCCTGGCCCTGGAAAACGGAAAAGGCGACGACTACGTAATGGTTTCCAAAAATGCCGCCGCCCAACCCGAGGTAAAGCTTGGCTTAAAAGAAGGGGAGCAGTATTACCTGGAAGACCTTCTCTATTCCCTGATGCTGAAAAGCCACAACGACACTGCCGTGGCCATTGCCGAGCACATCGGCGGCTCTGTGGAAGGCTTTGCCCACATGATGAACGAAAAAGCAAAGGAAATCGGCTGCACCAGCACCCATTTTGTCACTTCAAACGGCCTGGACGGTGCAGATGCAGGAGGTGTTCATGAGACCACAGCCCGGGACCTTGCCCTGATCATGAGTTACGCCATCAAAAACAAAACCTTTCTTCACATTACCCAGACAAGAGATTATTCTTTTTACGACCTTTCCGGGAACCGGCAGTTTTCCGTGCACAATGCAAACGCCTTTCTGGACATGACCCCGGACGCCATTTCCGGGAAAACCGGATTCACAGGAAATGCAGGCTACTGTTATGTGGGCGCCTGCAAAAATGAGGGCAGAACCTTTATTATCGCTCTTCTTGGCTGCGGATGGCCCAACAACAAAAGCTACAAATGGAAGGACACCATGAAGCTTCTGGAATATGGAAAGGAAAACTTCCATAAAGAAGTGTACTGGCAGGAGCCTGCCATTCCCGAAATCCAGGTGAAGGACGGCGTTTCGGAAAACAGTACCGTTTCCGATGAGAGCCCGGCACAGTCCGAGCAAAACCTGTCAGCCGGCTTAGGGAAAGCTGCATTTATAAAAGGCGTCATCCAGGCAGAAGACTCCGACAAAAAGAAAGAGGTCCTTTTAAAGGACAGTGAAAAAGTCACCTGCAATGTCCGTCTCCAGAAGTCACTTGCTGCCCCTGTGAAAAAAGGGCAGAAGATTGGCCAGGTCACCTTTTCCATCGGAGAACTGGTGCTGGATGACTATTTTGTAACCGCAGACCGCAATATCGTCAAAATTACCTATTTTTGGTGTGTGAATAAAGTGTTTCATGACTTTTTTCACTGAAAAGCCAGAGAAAATATGTATGATATATCAAAAAATCCCCCGAATTTCGAGGGATTTTTTTGCATAAAAACACGGAAAACTATTGAAAAATTATGTGAAAAAATGTACAATTAGAATCGGCAGATTTTTTGGTTATACTTTTAAATTTTTATAAAATGGAGGGCAAGAAAGAATGAGTAACACAACACAAAGCTTAGCGGGCACAAGAATCACTTCTTTGCTGGACGCGAACAGTTTTGTTGAAATCGGCCAAAGTGTAACAGCCAGAAATACAGATTTCAACATGACTGAAAAAAAAGCACCTTCAGACGGTGTTATTACCGGATATGGTGTGATTGATGGAAATCTGGTGTATGTGTACAGCCAGGATGTTTCCGTACTGAACGGAACCGTAGGCGAAATGCATGCCAAGAAGATTACCAGACTTTATGATATGGCTATGAAGACCGGTGCTCCGGTGATCGGCCTGATCGACTGTGCAGGTCTGCGTCTCCAGGAGGCAACTGATGCGCTGGAAGCATTCGGTGAGATCTATATGAAACAGACTCTGGCTTCCGGACTGATCCCACAGATCACAGGTATCTTCGGCACCTGCGGTGGTGGTATGGCACTTGTACCGGCACTGACAGACTTTACCTTTGTTGAAGAGAAGAAAGGTAAACTGTTCGTAAATACCCCGAATGCCCTTGCCGGCAACAATATCTCCAAATGTGATACATCTGCTGCCAAATTCCAGAGCGAAGAGACAGGTCTTGTAGACGGAATCGGCACAGAGGATGAAATCCTTGGAAAGATCCGTGAACTCGTAACATATCTGCCATCTAACTGCGAAGACACTGATTCCTACATGGAGTGCACAGACGACTTAAACCGCGTATGCGAGGACATTGAGAACTGCACAGGCGACACAGCCATTGCACTTTCCAGAATCGCAGACAACGGACAGTTCTTCGAAGTAAAAGCAGACTATGGCAAGAACGTTGCGGTTGGATTCATCAGACTGAACGGAGCTACCGTTGGTGCTGTTGCAAACAGAAGCGAGAGCTATGACGCTGAGGGCAACAAGGCATGGGAGTCTGACGGAAGACTTTCTGCACGCGGCGCAAGAAAAGCAGCAGAATTCGTGAAATTCTGTGACGCTTTCGAGATCCCGGTACTTACTCTTACCAATGTAGAAGGCTTCGAGGCTACTGTATGCAGCGAGAAGATGATGGCGAAATCTGTAGGACAGCTGGTTCATGCATTTGCAGACGCGACTGTTCCGAAGGTAAACGTGATCATCGGCAAAGCATTCGGAACTGCTTACACAGCTATGAACAGCAAGGCAATCGGCGCAGACATGGTATACGCATGGGAGAACGCAGAGATCGGTATGATGGATGCAGACCTTGCAGCGAAGATCATGTATGCAGGCGATGACGCAGCCGCTCTTAATGAGAAGGCAGGAGAGTACAGAGAGCTTCAGAACTCCGTTTCCTCCGCAGCAGCAAGAGGATATGTTGACACCATTATCAGCCCGGCTGATACAAGAAAATATGTGATCGGAGCATTTGAAATGCTGTTCACAAAAAGGGAAGAACGTCCGTCCAAGAAACACGGCACGGTCTAAGCGAGGTGGAGCATATGAAACAGATTTTTAAGAAAGTATCCTCCCTTTGCACAGTACTCCTTATGATGGCAGTTCTCACTCTTACAGGCGCATCAGCAGTATGGGCAGAAGAGGTGGACGACACTGTAAAGCAGACACTGATCACTACTGCTGAGGGACTTACGGATACCATCGTTACTCTTGGCGATGAGGACATTGAGAACTATTCCAAGTCTTCCGATGCATTTACAACATCTGCAATGTCTGCATGGGCTGGCTCCAAGGCAGAGCTTGGCGCCCTGAAGGAAAGAAGCGGTGAAGTGGAAGTAAAGGCTTCTGATGACGGATATACCGTTACTGTTCCGGCTTCCTTTGAAAAGGCAGATGCAAACTTTGTTTATGTATTTGATGGCTCTACAGGAGCACCTACCTCTCTTACTGTAGATGTTCAGTATTCCATGGCTGAGACCTTAAGAAGAGCTGTTATGAATACCATCATGGGTATTGCAATTGTATTCATCGTTCTTATTTTCCTGAGCTTCCTTATCTACCTGTTCCGATTCATTCCGAATCCGGAGGCAAAGAAAAAGGCTCAGGCTGCAGCAGCACCTGCACCTGCTCCGGTGGCAGCACCAGTAGTAGAGGAGCCGGCAGATGATACAGAACTGATCGCGGTTATCGCAGCAGCTATTGCAGCAGCTGAGGGAACCACCACTGATGGATTCGTAGTTCGTTCCATCCGCAAAATCAATCGTAAAAAAAGATAAGTACAGGAGGATCCTAAAATGAAAAGTTATACAATTACCGTTAACGGAACAGCATATGAAGTAACTGTTGAAGAGACAGGAAGCGTATCCGCACCAGCAGCTGCAGCACCGGCAGCAGCTCCTAAGGCAGCACCGGCACCAAAGGCAGCTCCGAAAGCAGCAGCCGGAGCAGGCTCTGTTAAAGTTGCAGCTTCTGTACCTGGAAAAGTTCTGAAAATCGCAGCAACTGTTGGACAGGCTGTAAAAGCCGGAGACAACATTGTAATCCTGGAATCCATGAAGATGGAGATTCCGGTAGTAGCTCCTCAGGACGGAACCGTTGCAAGCATTGATGTTGCAGAAGGTGCCTCTGTAGAAAATGGAGATACCCTGGCAACAATGAACTAAGTCGGGAGGTAATAAGATGTCTTATGTAGCAGACACTCTGTCCAACCTGATCCATCAGACTGCGTTCTTTAACCTGACATGGGGTAACTATCTGATGATCGTGGTTGCTTGTGTATTTTTATATCTTGCCATTGCAAAGGGATTTGAGCCGCTTCTTCTTGTTCCTATTGCATTTGGTATGCTCCTTGTTAATATTTATCCGGACATTATGGCTAATCCGGAAGACATGTCCAACGGCGTTGGTGGTCTTCTCCATTATTTCTATATCCTTGATGAGTGGAGTATTCTTCCATCCCTTATCTTCATGGGTGTAGGTGCGATGACAGACTTCGGTCCTCTGATCGCAAACCCGAAGAGCTTCCTGATGGGTGCTGCAGCACAGCTTGGTATCTACATGGCTTATTTCCTTGCAATCTTCCTTGGATTCAATGGTAAGGCAGCAGCAGCAATCTCCATCATCGGCGGTGCTGACGGCCCGACCTCCATCTTCCTTGCCGGTAAGCTTGGACAGACAGCTCTTATGGGACCGATCGCTGTAGCGGCATATTCCTATATGTCACTGGTTCCGATCATTCAGCCTCCGATCATGAAACTGTTTACAACTGAGAAAGAGCGTAAGATCAAAATGGAACAGCTTCGTCCTGTATCCAAGCTTGAGAAGATCCTCTTCCCAATTGTAATCACAATCGTTGTCTGCATGATTCTTCCTACAACTGCTCCTCTGGTTGGTATGCTTATGCTTGGTAACCTGTTCAGAGAGTGTGGTGTTGTTAAACAGCTTACAGAGACAGCTTCCAATGCACTTATGTACATCGTAGTTATCCTTCTTGGAACATCTGTCGGTGCATCCACAAGTGCTGAGGCATTCCTTAATGTTGATACTCTGAAAATCGTTGTATTAGGTCTTGTGGCATTTGCATGCGGTACCTTCGGAGGCGTTATGCTTGGAAAGCTTATGTGCAAGCTTACAGGCGGCAAGATCAACCCGCTTATCGGTTCTGCTGGTGTATCTGCAGTACCTATGGCAGCCCGTGTTTCCCAGAAGGTTGGTGCTGAGGCTGATCCTACCAACTTCCTTCTGATGCATGCAATGGGACCAAACGTTGCCGGTGTTATCGGTACAGCTGTTGCTGCCGGAGCATTCATGGCAATTTACGGAATCTGACAATGCCAGGCTTTCAAAGTCGAAAAGCGGCGGAACAATCCGTAGGTATTGGTTCGTGTCAAAAAGAATTTTTGACACGAACTTCATTATAAAAATATAAGGAGAACAATTATGGCAGAAATTGAAAAAAAACCTGTTAAAATTGTGGAAACCATTCTGCGTGATGCACATCAGTCCCTGATTGCAACCCGTATGACAACAGAGCAGATGCTTCCAATCGTTGATAAACTTGATAAAGTAGGCTACCATGCAGTAGAGTGCTGGGGCGGTGCTACTTTCGATGCGAGCCTTCGTTTCCTTCATGAGGATCCGTGGGAAAGACTTCGTAAATTACGTGACGGATTCAAGAACACCAAGCTGCAGATGCTTTTCCGTGGTCAGAACATTCTTGGATATCGTCCATATGCAGATGACGTTGTTGAGTACTTTGTACAGAAATCTCTGGCAAATGGTATTGATATCATCCGTATCTTTGACTGTATGAATGACCTTCGTAACCTTCAGACTGCTGTACATGCCGCAAACAAGGAGCATGGTCATGCACAGGTTGCGCTTTCCTATACACTTGGTGATGCTTACACTCTGGAATACTGGACAAGCATTGCAAAACGTATCGAGGAAATGGGAGCAGATTCCATCTGTATCAAGGATATGGCCGGACTTCTTCTTCCATATAAAGCAACAGAGCTTGTTACTGCACTGAAGGAGACTGTTAAGATCCCGATCGATCTTCATACACATTACACCTCAGGTGTAGCTTCCATGACTTACTTAAAGGCTGTTGAAGCTGGCGTTGATATTATCGATACCGCAATGTCTCCATTTGCACTTGGTACTTCCCAGCCTGCAACAGAGGTTATGGTTGAGACCTTCAAGGGAACACCATATGATACAGGCTTTGATCAGCAGCTTCTTGCTGAGATCGCAGATTACTTCCGTCCAATGCGTGACGAGGCTCTTGAGAGCGGTCTTCTTAATCCGAAGAACCTTGGTGTAAACATCAAGACTCTTCTGTATCAGGTACCGGGCGGTATGTTATCCAACCTTACCTCTCAGCTGAAGGAGCAGCATGCAGAAGACAAATTCTATGATGTTCTTGAGGAAGTTCCGCGTGTTCGTAAAGACCTTGGCGAGCCGCCGCTTGTTACTCCGTCTTCCCAGATCGTTGGTACACAGGCTGTATTCAATGTTCTTATGGGCGAGAGATACAAGATGGTTACCAAAGAGACAAAGGATGTTCTCAGCGGAAAATACGGCGCAACAGCAAAACCATTCAATCCGGAAGTACAGAAGAAGTGCATCGGTGATGTAAAACCGATCACATGCCGTCCGGCAGACCTTCTGGACAACGAGCTGGATAAGCTTGAGGGAGAGATGGCACAGTACAAGGAGCAGGATGAGGATGTTCTGTCCTATGCACTGTTCCCGCAGGTTGCTACTGATTTCTTCAAGTATCGTCAGGCTCAGCAGACAAAGGTTGATGAGACTGCTGCTGATACTAAGAACGGAGCATATCCGGTTTAATCAGTGATGAATAATTTACCGAAGGGGCAGCCGTTATGGCTGTACCTGCGGTAACAATGACGAAAGACACGTGCAGAAAATATTTGCACGTGTCTTTTTAAAAAAGAAATGTGAAAGGTTTTATATGAGTAAAATACTGATCGTAGGCGGCGGGGCTGCCGGAATGATGGCAGGCGTTTTCCTGGCAAGAGCAGACCATGAAGTCCACATCCTGGAAAAAAATGAGAAGCTTGGAAAGAAAGTGTATATTACAGGAAAGGGACGCTGTAATGTTACAAATAACTGTGACACGGAAGAATTGTTCAAGGCAGTGATGTCCAACCCCAAATTTCTGTACAGCGCCTTCTATTCCTTTACACCCCAGGACGTCATGGAGTTTTTTGAGGAAGCAGGCGTACCGCTGAAAACAGAAAGAGGCAATCGTGTATTCCCTGTATCCGACCGTTCTTCTGATATTATCCGCGGCCTGGAGCGGGAACTGAAGAAGGCAGGCGTGCACATTCACCTTCGCACAGAAGTGAAAACTGTAAGTGCTGACCCTTATGAGGAACCCGATGTGGATGAGAAAAAGGCACACCACAGCAGAGTCACAGGCGTGCAGTTATCTGACGGAAACTTCCTGGAGGGGGACTGCGTTCTGGTTGCTACCGGAGGGCTTTCCTATCAGGCGACCGGTTCCACAGGAGACGGCTACCGCTTTGCCCAGGAGACAGGCCATAAGGTGACAGAGCTTTCCCCGTCTCTGGTTCCCCTTAAAACAAAAGAAGACTACATTCCCAGAATCCAGGGTCTTTCCCTGAAGAACACAGAGCTGACCATCAAATCCGGGAAGAAAGTTCTTTTCCAGGATTTCGGCGAGATGATGTTCACTCACTTTGGCGTGACTGGTCCCATGATCTTATCTGCAAGTGCCCACATTGGCAAACAGCTGCAGAAATCCGGCGAGCTTAATGCTTATCTGGACTTAAAGCCGGCCCTTACCATGGAGCAGCTGGACGCCAGGATCTTAAGGGAGTTTGAGGCAGGACAGAATAAGCAGTTTAAGAATGTGATTGGGGTACTTTTCCCATCTTCTCTGACGCCGGTTATGCTGGAGCTTGGAGGAATTTCGCCGGAAAAGAAGATCCATGACATTTCCAGGGAAGAGAGGATCCACTTTGAAGAACTGGTGAAGGCGTTCCCATTTACCATCAATGGAATGGGAGAGTACAAGGAAGCGGTTATCACTAGAGGAGGTGTTTCCGTGAAGGAGGTACAGCCGGGCACCATGGAGTCCAGGAAAGTGAAGAACCTTTACTTCATTGGAGAGGTGCTGGATCTGGACGCGGTAACAGGCGGCTATAACCTTCAGATTGCATGGTCCACCGCATATCTGGCTGCCATGGCGTTGAAAAATGCCTGAAAATGTGGTATTATCAAATAAGGAATGTTAGGGTCAAAATTGACCCTAACCTGATATCTGCGAATTGCTCTGCTGCGAGGCAGCTCCCGCAATTCTGCGGGGCCCAAGTTCAAAAGCTTTATCGTGCAAGCACGAACAGCTTTTTGACCTTTTGCCCCTGATATCAGATACAAAATGTACCAGGAGGTAACACAATAATGGGATGCAATATCGCCATTGACGGACCGGCAGGAGCCGGCAAGAGCACCATTGCCAAAAGAGTGGCAAAGGAGCTTTCATTTATCTATGTAGATACAGGTGCCATGTACCGTGCAGTTGCACTTTATCTGCAGAAGAAAGGAATCGACGGAACGGATTCCCAGGCAGTTGCAGATCACTGTCAGGAAGCAGAGGTTTCTATCCGCTATGAAGATGGAGAACAGCTGGTGATCCTGAACGGGGAGAATGTTAATGCCTGTATCCGCACGGAAGAAGTGGGAAATATGGCGTCCAAGACCTCTGCCAACCCGGCAGTCCGCGCACATCTTCTCAACCTGCAGAGAAATCTTGCAGAGAAGAACAATGTGGTAATGGACGGCCGCGATATCGGAACCATTGTTCTGCCCGATGCCCAGGTGAAGATTTTCCTCACTGCAAGCGTAGAGACCAGAGCGAACAGACGCTATGAGGAATACCTTGCCAAGGGTGAGAAAGCAGATCTGGAAGATATTAAGAAGGATATCGAGATCCGCGACCATCAGGACATGACAAGAGAGATTTCCCCTCTTCGCCAGGCTGAGGATGCAGTGCTTGTGGATTCCTCCAATATGAACATTGAGGAAGTGGTAGCCGCAATTCTTGGAATTTACAGAGATAAGGTGGAATAAATCATGGAAGTAAAGGTTGCGAAAACAGCAGGCTTTTGCTTTGGTGTGCAGCGCGCGGTAGACAAGGTCTACGAGCTGATCGGCAGCCATCCGGACAAGCTGTTTACTCTTGGCCCCATTATTCACAATGAGGAAGTGGTGAACGACCTGGAGAAAAAAGGCGTCCGGGTTGCCTCTGAGGAGGATCTGAAGACGCTCCCGGAAGGCAGCACCATAGTGATCCGTTCCCACGGCGTTGGAAAGGAAGTGTACGACCGTCTGGAAGAATACGGACTTTCCTATGTGGATGTGACCTGTCCCTTTGTGCTGAAGATCCACAGGATCGTGGAGAAAGAGAGCAGGGCAGGTTCCCATGTGGTGATCATCGGCGATCCGGATCACCCGGAGGTTGTAGGAATCTGCGGCTGGTGCATGGGTCCCTGCACCGTCATAAAAACGGAACAGGATGCGCTGGATTTTGTGCCTCCGCCGGGTAAAAACATATGTATTGTGTCGCAGACAACATTTAATTACAATAAATTTAAAGATTTAGTTGAAATTCTCCGCAAAAAGAGGTATGATAATACTGTTTTAAATATTCTTAATATTTTAAACACTATTTGTAATGCTACCGAAGAACGGCAGAGAGAAGCAAAGAGCATAGCCGGAGAGGTAGACACTATGTTGGTCGTAGGCGGCAGACATAGTTCCAATACTCAAAAGCTGTTTGAAATATGTAAAAAGGAATGTGAAAATACTTACTATATACAAACACCTGTAGACTTGGATTCAGATATGTTCCAATGCAGTAGTTATGTAGGTATTACAGCAGGGGCTTCAACCCCAAAGAAAATTATTGAGGAGGTTCAAGAACATGTCAGAATTAAGTTTTGAACAGATGCTGGAAGATTCCGTAAAAACAATCAGAAATGGAGAAATCGTACAGGGAAAGGTCATCGATGTAAAAGAAGATGAAATTATCCTGAACATTGGCTATAAGGCTGATGGTATTATCACCAAGAGTGAATATAGCAATGATCCTTCCATAGTACTTACCGACGCTGTACATGTAGGTGACTCCATGGAAGCCAAAGTGCTTAAGGTAAACGATGGCGAAGGCCAGGTTATCTTAACCTACAAGAGACTTGCTGCAGAGAAAGGCAACAAACGTCTTGAGGAAGCATTCGAGAACCAGGAAGTATTAACTGCTCCTGTAACTCAGGTACTTGACGGCGGATTATGTGTAAATGTTGAGGAGACTCGTGTATTCATCCCTGCAAGCCTTGTTTCCGATACTTATGAGAAAGACCTCAGCAAATACGCTGATCAGGAGATCGAATTCGTTATCACAGAGTTCAATCCAAGAAGACGCCGCATCATTGGTAACCGCAAACAGCTTCTTGTTGCTGAGAAGGCTAAGAAACAGCAGGAGCTTATGGAGCGCATCCATGTTGGCGATACTGTAGACGGTGTTGTTAAGAATGTTACAGATTTCGGTGCATTCATTGATCTGGGCGGCGCTGACGGACTGCTTCACATCTCTGAGATGTCCTGGGGCAGAGTAGAGAACCCGAAGAAGGTTTTCACAGTTGGTGAGACTGTTAAGGTTATGATCAAAGACATCAAGGGTGAGAAGATTGCTCTTACAATGAAATTCCCGGAGGAGAATCCATGGCTTACAGCAGCCGAGGATTTCGCAGTTGGAAATGTAGTAACAGGTAAAGTTGCTCGTATGACAGACTTCGGTGCATTCGTAGAGCTTGCTCCTGGAGTAGATGCACTTCTTCATGTATCTCAGATTTCCAGAGAGCACGTTGCAAAACCATCTGATGTACTTTCCATCGGACAGGAGATCCAGGCTAAGGTTGTTGACTTCAATGGTGAAGACAAGAAGATCAGCCTGAGCATGAAGGCTCTTGAGGCTCCGGCAGAGGACGCACCTGTAGAGGAATAATGTAAAGAATTACCGCCATTCACAGGTTATTGTGAATGGCGGTTGCTTTTCGTATTAGAATGAGAACTGGTAAGTTTGGCTTATCAGAAATTTAAGGAGGCATTTTCCACGATGGAAGATGTCTCCTTTTAAATTATGTTATTTCAGCTTCCAGAACAAATATTCCATGGTATGTACCAGATATTGTCTCTGCTTTTCTGAATTCTGCAGAAACTCTTCCGAGCAGGGGAACCAGGTATAGCAGGTGTCTCTTGTGGCGGACTGCTTCAACCCTTTTTCCATAAATTTGCTGATGGATTTTGGGACGGCCATGTCTTCGCCGGGGAGATAGTCGTAATGCTTGTAATCACTGTAATACTGGCGAATCCGTCCGTTTACAGGGCAGGTAAGTACGCTCACCAGATTTTCCTGTCCGGTAATGTAGAACTCCTCAGTGCGGTTGGAAAAGGCGGCAGGAAGAGTATAGGGAAGCTTCAGCTGCAGAATCAGGTTTTCCTCGTCGAAATCCGCTCCGTTTGCCTGGAAATCTCCGCTTTTCAGGGAAAGATATCCCATCATCTTAAACACATCTCCAAGACCCAGAAGGTCCTCCATATTATGTCCCATCACAATATCCAGATCTGTCTGTTCCCTGCGTGACATATATTTTTTGTAAATGCGGATGCAGTCACCGCCGTTGCAGTAGACACGCTTGTGTTCTCCAAGAAAGGCTTCCATTTGCTCCTGTTTCAGTCCTGGAAGCTTCAGAAATCCTTTTAAGGGGCGGAGAATCTTATAAAGGTCAATAGAAGGAAGCCCTTCAAATGGATCCGGCAGTTCATGAAACGCAAGCCGTGCCTGAAGATAAGGCTGGTCGAACGCATCGCCATTGTATTGAACGGTGCAGGTGAATTTTTTCAAAAATTCGGAAAAAACCTCCAGAAGCTGCTTTTCTTCCCGAAAATCCGGTGCCAGCCACTGATACAGCTGCCAGCCCTCATTTCCTTCATAGCACACAGCTCCGATCATGTATAAAAAAGAGGAATTTCGTCCTAATCCGGTGGTTTCAATATCGTAAAATAAAGGGGCAAAATCTACCTGATTTTCCCCGTTCCCAGATAAATTTTTAACAGTCTCAAAGTCTGGAAACCCTTGTAAAATCGGCATTTTTTTAACAATCATCCTGCTTATACTCCTTTCATGGATTGTATTCAATTATACACAATTTTTTTCTTTTTAGGTAGTGAATTTTTTTACAAAATGAGGTATAGTAGAATATAGAGAATAGTCAGAATATATAAAATACCAGGGCCAAAAGTTCAAAAAGCTGTAAGGAGCAAGACCTGGCATTAATAAAAAGAAAAGGAGAAACACATGTGGGATTTAGCAATTAATGGAGTAGATTTCTATCACATAGCCAACTGGTTTTACATATACAGTTTTCTTGGCTGGCTGTGGGAAACCTGCTACGTATCTGTAAGGAAAGGCAAGCTGATCAACAGAGGCTTTATTAACGGCCCGTTGTGTACCATCTATGGCTGCGGAGCACTTGCCGTTTATCTGATCCTTCTTCCGGTAAGCGAAAATCTGCTTCTTTTATTTGTAGGAGGAATTGTAGTCGCCACTGCACTGGAATATGTGACAGCGGTATTGATGGAGAACATTTTCCATACATCCTGGTGGGATTACAGCGATAAGAAATTTAATTTCCAGGGACGTATCTGCCTTGGCTGTTCCCTTGGATGGGGATTGTTTACGGTAGGACTTTTCCGGGTGCTGCATCCGGTTGTATCGGATTTTGTGGAGTTGTATTCCAGGAGAACCGGAGAAATCGCGGTCTGTGTGATTACGGTGGTCTACATTGTGGACTTCGCTTTTTCCGCAGCAGCAGCATTCCACATCCACGAGCGCATTCCTGCATGGGAGCAGGCGCTGGATCAGATGCGAGTGGAGCTGCTTGTGCAGGCCCGTGAGAAGATGGAGAATCTGGAAGAGAGCAGCGGCCTTTCCCGTGAGAAGATCAAGCAGCAGCTTGGTGACAAGCTTGGCCGTCTGGACGATATCGCCCTGATCAAGGAGCTGGAAGAGAAGCGCTCTGTTATGATGACCGATATCTCCGAGGAACTGCAGAAGCGCAAAGAGGCAATGGCAGGAAAAGTCAGCCACAATATGCAGCGTTTCGTAAAGGCATACCCGAATCTGAACCGTGGATATAAGATCCACAAAAAATACGGTTTCGGCAAAAGAAAAAAAGATGCGGATCAGAAATAACAGAAGCGCATTAGAAGGAATGAAAGATAATAATAAGTTTTTTCAATGCGGAAGTCTTATGAATCATACAGATAACCATAACAGCTTTCTGCCGTCGGGAAAGGCGGAGAGTTGTCCGAATCAGACAAAAGGGAAACAAAGAGTTATAAATCAGACAAAGAAATCAGGTTGCTGCGGACAAAAGAGTCAGTGATCAATACTATAAAGGCGGTGAATATTAGTGCGGTTAACTTTTAAAGGCGGCGTACATCCCTTCGAGGGAAAAGAAATGTCAAAGGACTGCCCGGTGGAGAAATATCTCCCCAAGGCTGATCTGGCGTATCCATTGTCCCAGCACATTGGTGCTCCGGCCAAGCCTGTGGTTGCAAAAGGTGACCATGTGCTGGCAGGACAGATGATCGCAGAAGCAGGCGGATTCGTATCTTCCCCTATTCATGCTTCTGTATCCGGAACTGTGAAAGGCATCGAGAAACGGCTCACAGCTACCGGAAGCATGGTGGATTCCATTATTGTGGAAAATGACGGATTATATGAGGAAACAGAGTTTACTCCCGCAGATCCGGCGGGGTTGACCCGTGAGGAAATTATCGGAAGAATCCGCGACGGCGGTGTCGTAGGACTTGGAGGTGCAGGCTTCCCCACACATGTGAAGCTTTCCCCCAAGGAACCGGACAAGATTGAGTACATACTGGTAAACGGTGCAGAATGTGAGCCTTACCTGACAAGCGACTACAGGCGCATGATGGACCAGCCCGAGAAGGTGGTAGAAGGCCTGAAGATCGTAGTAGGTCTTTTCAAAAACGCAAAGGGCTGTATCTGCATTGAGGACAACAAGCCAGACTGTATTGCGAAAATGAAAGAGCTGGTAACGGGCATCCCCAATATCGAAGTCAAGGAACTGATGACCAAGTACCCCCAGGGCGGTGAGCGAACCCTGATCTACGCAGTGACTGGAAGAGAGATCAACTCCTCCATGCTTCCTGCAGATGCAGGCTGTATTGTAGACAACGTGGAGACCATCTGCAGCATATATGATGCGGTAGCCCTTGGCAGACCTATCATGAAGCGTATTTTTACGGTAACCGGAAAAGGCATCAACCGCCCGGCTCATTTTGAAGTCTGTACAGGAACGGATATGGCCGAGCTGATCGACGCGGCAGGCGGTCTGAAGGACCACGCAGGAAAGGTAATCTCCGGCGGTCCTATGATGGGCTTTGCCATGTATGATCTTCATGTACCTTGTGTGAAAACCTCTTCCTCACTTCTGTGTATGCAAAGCGACCCTGTATCAGACGCAAATGCACAGCAGACAGCCTGCATCAACTGCGGACGCTGCGTCAGTGTCTGCCCGGGACACGTAATTCCCGCAAGGCTGGCAACCTTTGCTCAGAGAGGCGATATGGAAAGCTTCCAGAAATTTGATGGAATGGAATGCTGCGAGTGCGGCTGCTGCAGCTACATCTGCCCGGCCAAGCGTCCGCTGACCCAGAGCATCAAATCCATGCGTAAAATGGTGCTGGCAAGCAGGAAAAAGAAATAATAAGGGGGAAGAAACTCATGGAACAAATGCTTAATGTATCATCCAATCCCCATGTCCGGGCAAGGATGACCACTGCGAAGATCATGCAGCTGGTTGCCATCGCGCTTTTGCCTGCAGCCATAGTGGGAATTTATAATTTCGGATTCAAGGCACTGGCCATTCTGGTGGTATCCATCGGCAGTGCAGTGCTTGCAGAGTGGTTATATGATCATTTCATGCACAAACCAAACACCATCGGAGACTTCAGTGCAGTTGTCACAGGTCTTCTGATCGGCATGAACATGCCTGCAGGAATTCCTTTATGGATTCCGGCACTTGGCAGTATTTTTGCAATTATTGTGGTAAAACAGCTGTTCGGCGGTCTTGGCCAAAACTTTATGAACCCGGCCCTTGCTGCCCGCTGTTTCCTTATGATTTCCTTTGCGGGAAAAATGACGGACTTTTCCGTATCTGACAGCTTCAAGGGCGCAGTTGACGGTGTGACAGGGGCAACTCCTTTGGCAGCTCTTCGCGACCATGGTTTTGTGGCAGGCTCCTCTGTTCCCATTAAGAACCTGCTCATTGGAAATATCCAGGGTACCATCGGTGAGACTTCCGTAATCGCCATCCTGATCGGAGCAGCCATCCTGCTTTGCTATAAGGTGATCAGCGCAAGGATTCCTCTTACCTACATCGGCAGCTTTGCCGTATTTGTGATCATTTACATGCTGGCTTCCGGCAAAGGCTTTGACGTAAACTATCTGTTTACCCACCTTTTCGGCGGCGGACTGATGCTGGGCGCATGGTTTATGGCCACTGACTACGTGACAAGCCCCATCACGGTGAAGGGACAATATGTATACGGTGTCTGTCTGGGTGTTCTCACCGGAATCTTCCGTATTTTCGGAGCTTCCGCAGAAGGCGTTTCCTATGCGATTATTTTCTGCAACCTTCTGGTACCTCAGATTGAACGTTTCACACGTCCGGTTGCTTTTGGAAAAGGAGGCGCAAAGAAATGAAAAACAAGATCGTGAAAGATACCCTTGCGCTGACTGTGATCACACTGATTTCCGGCCTGCTTCTTGGTGTTGTCAATGACATTACCGCAGGTCCCATTGCCAGTCAGCAGGCAAAAGAAAAAGAAGAAGCCTACAAGGCGGTATTTGCAGAGGCAGCTTCCTTTGAAGTAGTTACAAGCGGGGAAGATGCAGACCTTGAGAGCTATCTGGATGAGAACGGCTACAAAGCCCAGAGCATTGATGAGGTGATGCTTGCAAAGGATGACGCTGGAAATGAGCTTGGCTATGCCTTTTCGGTTACCACTTCCGAGGGTTACGGCGGAGATATCCAGTTTGCTATGGGAATCCAGGATGACGGAACCTTAAATGGAATTTCTATTTTGTCCATCAGTGAGACTGCCGGCCTTGGCATGCGTGCCACCACAGACGATTTCAAGAACCAGTTCAAGGACAAAAACGTAGAGAAATTTACATACACAAAGACTGGCGCCACATCTGATGATGAGATTGACGCTTTAAGCGGTGCGACGATTACCACAAATGCCATGACAAATGGCGTGAATGCCGGACTTGCCGCATTTCGTTATGAGAAAGGGGGCAGTCAGCAATGAAAAAGAATACACCATCTGAACGACTGATTAACGGTATCATCAAAGAAAATCCTACCTTTGTGCTGATGCTTGGTATGTGTCCTACACTGGCTATTACCACATCTGCCATCAACGGTATTGGAATGGGACTTACTACAACGGTAATTCTGGCTGCATCCAACCTGATGATCTCTCTGCTCCGCAATTTTATTCCGGACAGCGTGCGTATGCCAGCCTACATTGTGGTAGTTGCGTCCTTTGTAACAATTGTACAGATGCTTCTGCAGGGCTTTATTCCTTTCCTGTATTCTTCCCTTGGAATCTATATTCCGCTGATCGTTGTAAACTGTATCATCCTGGGAAGAGCAGAGGCCTATGCTTCCAAGAACAAACCAATCCCGTCCCTGTTTGACGGCATTGGAATGGGACTTGGCTTTACCTTAAGCATCACCTGCATCGGTGCAGTACGTGAGCTGATCGGTGCCGGAACTATTTTCGGCAAACAGATCCTTCCGCTTGCAGATGCTGCAGCTGGCAAAATGGGCTATGAGCCTGTAACCATTTTCATTCTTGCACCTGGCGCATTCTTTGTCCTTGCGTTTTTATCTGCAATCCAGAACAAATTCAAGCTTGGCGCTGCCAAACGGGGCATTGATCCAAGCAATCCGGACTGCAAGGGCGGCTGTGCTTCCTGCGGAAATTCCATGTGCTCAGGAAAAAGGGGGTAGGAGAAGATGAAAGAATTATTACTGATCATTGTAAGCTCTGCGCTTGTCAATAACGTAGTCCTCAGCCAGTTTATGGGGCTTTGTCCGTTCCTTGGTGTTTCCAAAACTACGGATACAGCAGCTGGTATGGGCGGTGCGGTTATTTTCGTAATCACCCTGTCCTCCTTTGTAACCAGTGTGATCTACAAGCTGATCCTGCAGCCTCTGGATCTGACTTATCTGCAGACCATCGTGTTCATTCTGATCATTGCAGCGCTGGTACAGTTTGTGGAAATGTTCCTGAAGAAAAGCATGCCTTCTCTTTACAAGGCACTTGGCGTGTATCTGCCTCTGATCACCACCAACTGTGCAGTTCTTGGCGTGGCCCTTACAAACGTGCAGAAGGACTATAATATCCTGGAGGGTACTGTAAACGGTTTTGCAACTGCTTTCGGTTTCTCCATCTCCATTGTGCTGATGGCAGGAATCCGTGAGAAAATTGCGTACAACGATATCCCGGAGGCATTCCAGGGATTCCCAACTGTACTTCTGACAGCAGGACTGATGGCAATTGCATTCTTCGGATTTTCAGGTTTGATCTAAGGAGGCGTAAGGATGAATATAAGTGCGATTATAGGAGCGACCATTCTGGTTGCGGCAGTAGGACTTTTCATCGGTGTGTTCCTTGGAGTTGCCGGAAAAAAGTTTGCTGTTGAGGTGGATGAGAAGGAAGTTGCCATCAGAGAAGCGCTTCCTGGAAATAACTGCGGCGGATGCGGATATCCGGGCTGTGACGGTCTGGCAGCAGCCATTGCCAAAGGCGAAGCGCCTGTAAACCGCTGTCCGGTAGGCGGCGAGCCGGTTGGAAAAATCATTGCAGGAATTATGGGCCAGGAGGCAGTGGAGACTGCCCGTCAGGTTGCCCATGTGAAATGTTCCGGAACCTGTGAGAAGGCAAAGGAAGAGTATATTTACACAGGTGTGGAAGACTGCGAAATGCTTCCCTTCGTGCCAAACGGCGGTGCGAAGGCCTGTACGTATGGATGCTGCGGCTTCGGAAGCTGCGTGAAGGTCTGTCCGTTTGGGGCAATCCATATTGTGGACGGCATTGCAGTGGTGGATAAGGAAGCATGTAAAGCCTGCGGCAAGTGCGTGGCAAAATGTCCAAGACACCTGATCGAGCTGATTCCATACTCCCAGAAGGTGGCGGTAGACTGCAGCTCCCACGACAAGGGCAAACAGGTGACAGCAGCCTGCGAGGTTGGCTGTATCGGCTGTAAGAAGTGCGAGAAGACCTGCCCGAACGGTGCGGTTACCGTTGAGAATTTCTGTGCACATATTGACTATGAGAAGTGTACAGGATGCGGAGCTTGTAAGGAAGCTTGCCCGAGAGGAGTTATCCGGGAAGTGTGATTTCCTGGTATTTTGAGTAATAATAAAGTGAATTTATAAGAGTAGACCTGCATTTTGGGTGAATGACGCATAAAGCAAATTTTATGTGTATTGCCCGAAATGCAGGTTTTTGTTTTGGCAGAACGGAATGGTGAACATTTGTCAGATCGTATTGTAAGAGATATTTTTTGTGAACGGACAGGAGTCAGGCTTTCTTTCTTGATATAGGTGTGATATGATGTTTGAATCAGATTTTCAATAAAATACACAAAAGAGGAGACACGCATATGATCTGGAAATTACTTTGGCTGTTTCTGGTCTATTCCTTTGCAGGATGGGCCCTTGAGACAGTTCTGGCATCCCTGAAACAGAAGAAATTTGCAAACCGAGGCATTATTAACGGACCTTTCTGTCTGGTCTATGGCTTCGGCGGATTCTTTATTACCGCGTTTACAAGGGAACTGACAGGCATCTGGCTGTTTATCGGCTCTGCCATTGTGGCATCCCTGGTGGAGTGGATTGCAGGGCATTTGATCGAGATGTGGTACCACGAGAGATGGTGGGATTACCGCAAAATGAAATGGAACCTGGATGGTTATATCAGTGTTCCTACTTCCTGTGTCTGGGGTCTTCTGGGCGTATTTGTCATCAAGATTGGAAACGGGCTTTGCATAAGCGTGTATGATCTGCTTCCTCAGCTGCTGGGCAGAATCCTGATTTTGGTGGTTCTGGGCGTTCTGGCAGTGGATGCGGGAGCTACCCTGACGATTCTTTTTGGACACAGCAAAAATCCGGAGAGATGGATCGCCACAGAGAAAAACCTGGATTCTGTGACCTGGAAGCTTGGAACAAAAATTGATGATTTTGTAAACCGACGAATTACCAAGGCTTATCCGCAGAAGCAGCATACAGAGAAAGAAGAGGCACATCCGGAAATTTTTGCTTATGGATGCAGTTTTTATAAGGTTGTGCTTTTGTTTTTTATCGGTGCCTTTCTGGGGGATATCACAGAGACCATTTTCTGCCGGATCACAGCTGGATATTGGATGAGCCGAAGCAGTGTGGTGTGGGGAGATTTCAGCATTGTGTGGGGACTTGCCATTGCGGCAGTTACTGCGCTGCTTTACCGCTATCGAAACCGCTCCGAGCAGTTCCTTTTCTGGATGGGAACCTTCCTTGGCGGCGCTTACGAATATATCTGCAGCGTGTTTACGGAAGCTGTATTTGGAACGGTGTTCTGGGATTACAGCGACATTCCTTTTAACCTTGCAGGAAGGATCAACCTTCTGTACTGCTTTTTCTGGGGCTTTGCCGCAGTGGCATGGTTCAAGATCCTTTACCCCAGAGTTTCCCGTCTGATCGAGAAAATCCCGGTAAAACCAGGCAAGATCATCACCTGGCTTCTTCTGATCTTCATGCTTGCTGATGGGGTGGTTTCCAGTGCTGCTCTTGCCCGTTATAATACCAGAAGCAATGGAATAGAGGCTTCCAATAGTTTTGAAAGCTGGGTAGATGAACACTTTGACGATGCACGGATGGCGAGAATTTATCCAAAGGCAAAGCAGGTGGGATAAAATCTGGTACGAATTGTTAAAACAACGTAAACAGTGTAAAGAACTGAAAAAAGAACCTACTGCGCATGTGATCGTAATGTTAAATGTGCGTCAAATGACAGAAAACCATATTGTTTTCTGAAAATTAGAATGCTATACTCCTTTCGGACAGGGAAATAAGGGCCCGCAAGTTTCCTTCCCCCACATCTGAAAGGAGTATTTGATTATTATGAAAAGAAAATATATCGCCGCAGTTTTAACTGTTTTTGCCATGACCACCGTTTGTTCCACAGCATTTGCATCCACCGAGCATTACACAGACAGCAGTATTGTTGGTGCTGAGACAGGCTGGGATGAATGGGTAGCAAACTGGGATGAGACCGCTTCTGATTTTACCAAGGTTTCCCTTACCCCAGGAAAAGACGACACCGAACTGAATTTCGTATGGTACAGTGAAAAGACAGATGCAGCTGCAACACCTGTTGTTCATTTCTGAACAGACAAGGATGCTCTGGATACGTTCGAAGGAACTTCAGGAGAAGTAGACCAGGATTTCACAGGCGATAAAGCTTACGAATACAACCACGTAACCGTTACAGGACTTGAGCCGAACACCACATATTATTATACGGTTGAGAAAAACGGTGAGCAGACCGAGCCTGTTGAATATACAACCAAGAGCACTGATACCGTAAAAATGATCTACGTAGGTGACCCGCAGGTAGGTGCTTCCAAAGGCCAGACCCAGGACGGCGCAGAGCTGGTTCCAGATGACGGTGCTGCAAACACAGCCGCAAGAAACGACGGATTTTCCTGGAACCGTACTTTAAACACTGCACTTGCTGAAAATCCAGACGTAAACTTTGTAATTTCCGCAGGTGATCAGGTAAACAAAACAGGTGCAGCAAAGGAAGAAGAGTACGCTTCCTATTTAAGCGCAGACGCTCTTACAAGTCTTCCGGTAGCAACTACCATCGGAAACCACGATTCCCTGAATCCGGACTATGCATACCATTTCAACAACCCGAACAACACAGAAAATGGAAAAACAGCAGCTGGCGGTGACTATTACTACAGCTATGGCGACGGACTTTTCATTGTTCTGAACACCAACAACTACAACGTAGCAGAGCATCAGAATACCATCGAGGAAGCAGTAAAAGCTTACTCGGATGCAACCTGGCGTGTGGTTACCATCCATCAGGATATTTACGGTTCCGGTCTTGACCACTCTGATACAGACGGAATGATCCTTCGTACACAGCTCACTCCAATCTTTGACGCAAACGATATTGACGTAGTGCTTCAGGGACATGACCACACCTACAGCCGTTCCAAACTTCTTTACGGTGACGGACAGACCCATCAGAGCTATGAGTTCAGTCTGAATGCAGATGGAACAGATTATGACTGGGATCATGCTGCAAATGTAGAGACAGGCGAGCAGATTACTTTAAATCCGGAAGACGGAGATACAGAAGCACAGGCAGCACTTGATGCATTCCACGAAGACAACCAGTGTTACACCATCGAGGAGGTGGACGGAAATACAGTAACCGATCCCCAGGGAACCCTTTACATGACCGCAAACTCCGCTTCCGGTTCCAAGTTCTATGAGCTGGTTTCCACACAGCAGGATTACATCGCAGCCCGCAGCCAGAACTGGCTTCCAAGTTATTCTATCATCACAATGGATGCAGCGAAATTCTCCATTGACACTTATCAGATCACAGATGACGGCAGCGTTGAGGCAATTGACGATACCTTTACCATCGAGAAGACTGCGAAATAAATTACAGTCTGGATGTAACTTTTCAAAGGCAATGTTTTACGAAATGTTTTGTGAACAAAGTTTGCCTCTGAAAAGTTGACAGAAATCAAAAATATGCAATAGAAATGAGTAATAAAATGAATCAGATGCAAAACAAAAACAACGCCGGACTTCGCTTTTCCCAAAAAGCAGTCTGGCGCTGTATCTTAGGATTGATCATTGTTATATTTGGAATTTTTGTTTACTTTTTGAATCAGGTAGACAAAACAGAGCTGGTTGTCCGCACGGGACAGACCTTCGAAAAAGCAGAAGTAACGGAAATTCTCCAGGACAATCTGGAAGAAAACGGTACCAGAGTGGGAGAGCAGAGAGTGCGGGTGCACATGCTCACAGGTGTCCGCAAAGGGGAAGATCTTGAAATAACCAGCAGCTCCGGTTATCTGTTCGGTGCTGCATGTAAAGTTGGAATGAAAGTAATCGTTATGCAAAGTGTAGCAGGAGAGACCACCATCGCCAGTGTCTACACCCAGGACAGAGAGTGGGTCATCTACATTTTTGCGGCGCTTTATCTGCTGGCGTTGTGCGTCATAGGCGGACGTCAGGGTATAAAAGGATGCATTGGGCTGGTGTTCACATTTTTCTGCGTGATCTTCGTGTATCTGCCTATGATCTACCGGAATATTTCTCCTTTTGGAGCTGCGGTATTTGTGTGCTTCATCACTACGCTGGTGACCATGTATATGATTGGCGGCGCAACAAGAAAAACCATAGCAGCGACTCTGGGAACTGTGGCAGGCGTTGTGATTGCCGGAATTTCCGCCCAGCTTTTCAGCATGGCATCGGGAATCACAGGCTACAATGTTTCGGATATTGAAACTTTGATGACGCTGTGGAATACAAACGGCATTCAGGTGGGAGGGCTTCTTTTCTCCGGGCTTTTGATTTCCTGCCTTGGTGCAGTGATGGATGTGGCAATGTCCGTGTGCAGCTCCATGTATGAGATTTACGCCCAGAATCTGAGTATGAGCCGTGGGGCACTGTTTAAAGCAGGAATGCACGTGGCGAGGGATATGATGGGAACGGACAGCAATACGTTGATTTTGGCTTTTGCAGGAAGCAGTGTGAGCATGCTGCTTCTGGATTATGCGTATGACCTTCCTTATCAGCAGATTATCAACTCCAATAATATCGGAATCGCTATTATGCAAGGACTTGCAGGAAGCTTTGGAATTGTGCTGTCTGTGCCGCTTACGGTTTTGATCTGTACGTTCCTGTATCATGGGAAAGTTTTGTGTAAGGCAGAATAAAGCTTTATTATAATACCCGGCGCTTTTACAGTTGATGCTTTACTGTAAAATGCGCCCTTTTTAATTCTCTTTATTATTTTCCTTTTTTAATCGAATGAATGTTTGCTTTTTGCTCAGGGATATGGTATGATGACAAAGAATTTTAATCTCTTCTTTTTTAGAGGAAGTAATTTTGCAAAACATATTTTCAGGAGGCACTTATGATCTCATTCATCCGCGGAACCGTAGCTGATCTCACGGAAACCTCTGTAATCGTGGAATCCGGTTACATCGGTTTTGAAATAAATATGACAGGAAACGCCCTTGCCCAGCTTCACATTGGCCAGGAAGTGAAGCTTCACACCTATTTCCAGGTGAGAGAGGACGCTATGGTGCTCTACGGATTTTTCAATAAAGATGATTTGCAGGTGTTCAAGCTTCTGCTGGGGGTAAACGGTGTGGGACCTAAGGCTGCGCTTGGCGTACTTGCTGGAATCACTGCGGATGAGCTTCGGTTCGCAGTGCTCTCCGATGATGTTAAAACCCTTTCCAAAGCTCCTGGCATCGGGAAGAAAACAGCCCAGAAGCTGATCCTGGAATTAAAAGATAAGTTAAGCCTGGAAGAGGCCTTCGAGCAAAAGCTTGCCAACGAACAGGCGGGAGCAGCTGCTGCTGCCACAGGAGCCGGAATGACGGATGCCAAGCAGGAAGCAGTGGAAGCGCTGGTTGCCCTTGGCTACAGCAGCACCGATGCCCTTCGCGCTGTGCGCAAGGTGACGGACGCCGAGGCGGTAGACGTAGAATCTATTTTGAAGGCTGCACTGAAAAATTTCTGAGCGTGCCCCAAAATCATTCCCGCAATCTGCAAGCCCCACTTTGCGGTATATTTTGCAGAAAGCCTTTTTCAAACAGGCTCTAAGCAGAATTTTGTATGTAACTGTGAAGACATAAGCGGTTACAATTCGTTTATATGAATATAAGAGGTAAATAATGGACAATCGCATTATAACAACAGACGTCATGGAAGAGGATTTTTCCCTGGAGGGAAATCTCCGTCCTCAGACCCTGGACGAATACATTGGTCAGGAAAAGACCAAAAACACCCTGAAGATCTATATAGAAGCTGCCAAGCAGCGCCACGATTCCCTGGATCACGTCCTTTTCTACGGCCCTCCCGGGCTTGGAAAGACCACGCTTTCCGGGATCATTGCCAATGAGATGGGCGTACACATGAAGGTTACTTCCGGTCCTGCTATTGAGAAACCAGGTGAAATGGCAGCAATCCTGAACAATCTTCAGGAGGGAGATATCCTTTTTGTGGACGAGATCCACCGCCTGAACCGTCAGGTAGAGGAGGTTCTCTACCCGGCAATGGAGGACTTCGCCATCGACATTATGATTGGAAAAGGTGCCTCCGCCCGCTCCATCCGTCTGGATCTGCCCAAATTTACCCTTGTAGGAGCCACCACAAGAGCCGGACTTTTGTCCGCGCCTCTCCGTGACCGCTTCGGTGTCATCCACCATTTGGAATTTTACAGCAAAAAAGAACTTACTACCATTATTATGCGTTCCGCTCAGGTTCTTGGCGTGGAAATTGACGTGAAAGGCGCCGGTGAGATCGCCATGCGTTCCCGCGGAACCCCAAGACTTGCCAACCGTCTTCTAAAGCGCGTCCGTGATTTTGCCCAGGTAAAATACGATGGCAGGATCACCTACGATGTGGCCTGTTTTGCCCTGAATCTGCTGGAAGTAGACCAGTACGGACTGGATAAGCTGGACCGCCAGATCCTCAACACCCTGATTGTGAACTTCAAAGGCGGCCCTGTAGGCCTTGACACCCTGGCCGCCGCCATCGGAGAAGATTCCGGCACCCTGGAAGATGTCTACGAGCCCTACCTGCTGAAAAACGGCTTTTTAAACCGCACCCCCCGCGGCCGAATGGCCTCCGCCCTCGCCTACGAACACCTGGGATTTCCTGTTCCTGAAACATAAAAAACAAACTTTTGTAAAAATTCCCTATACTTTTCTACATTTTTCGATTATAATAGGGATGCTTACATAATTGAAAATGAGAAAACGAAGTCCGATAACCGGAAATTGGATTCGGAATTTGATAAAAGATACAGGAGGCTTGAACGAATGGCGGTCAAGAATACAGCACAGGTGATCATCGGGGGTAAGATCATTACCCTGGGAGGATATGAATCAGAGGAATATTTCCAGCAGGTTGCATCATATATGAATAAGAAGATAGGAGAGCTGGAGACTGTGCCAGGATACGGCAGACAGCCTATGGAGACCAAGCATATGCTTCTCAGCCTGAATATTACAGACGACTATTTCAAGGCGAAGAAGCAGGTAGAGACCTATGAACTGGACTTGCAGCAGAAGGATCAGGAGATGTATGACCTGAAGCATGAGCTGATCTCCCTTCGCATGCAGATCGAGGAAGCACAGAAGAACGAGCAGGAAGCTCTGGACGAGAAGAATCTTCTGGAAGGCAAGGTTAAGGAACTGGAAAAAGAACTGGATGAAATGCTGAAGTAAAAAGCAGGAGGGATTGCCTAGGTGATTCCTCTTTTCTCTTTTATAACCACAATCTGGAATTGGAGGAAATACTTTGAAACGAAATATAGAGTTGCTGGCGCCGGCAGGCTCCTACGAGGGCTTTGAGGCGGCACTTGGGGCAGGCGCAGACGCCGTCTACGTAGGCGGTTCCATGTTCGGGGCCAGAGCATACGCACAGAATTTTACCCAGGAAGAGCTTCTGAAGGCCATTGACACGGCCCACATTCATGGAAGGAAGCTTTACCTTACAGTCAATACATTATTGAAGAACAGAGAACTAAAAGGAGAATTGATTGCCTATCTGACGCCATACTATGAGGCTGGACTGGATGCGGTGATCGTGCAGGATATGGGCGTGTTTGCGGTTTTGAAGCAGGAATTTCCGGGACTTCACCTTCACGCCAGCACCCAGATGACGGTCACAGGTCCGGAAGGCATGAAGTTTCTGGCAGCGCAGGGAGCCACCCGCGTGGTTGCCGCAAGAGAGCTTTCCCTGGAGGAGCTTTCCCGGATGCATCAGGCAAGCCCTATTGAGATCGAGGCCTTTGTGCACGGCGCCCTTTGCTACAGCTACTCCGGCCAGTGCCTGATGAGCAGCCTTCTGGGCGGCAGAAGCGGAAACCGCGGACGCTGCGCACAGCCCTGCAGGCTTCCTTACCAGGTGAAGAACTTTAAGACCCGGGACTACGGCAAAGGGGAATTTTGCCCCTTAAGCCTGAAGGACATCTGTACCATTGAGATTTTGCCCCAGATTATCGAAGCTGGCGTGACTTCCCTTAAGATTGAGGGAAGAATGAAGCAGCCTTCCTACACAGCTGGCGTTACAGGCATGTACCGGAAATATCTGGACCTTCTTTTTGAAAAAGGCCAGGAGAACTACCAGGTAAGCGAAAAAGACAGAAAATATCTTCTGGACCTGTTTAATCGCGGCGGTTCCTGCACAGGATATTACCAGATGGGAAACGGTCCCCAGATGATGGCATTTACCAATGAGAAAAAGACCGGAGAAGTATCCCTGCAGCCGAAGACTCTTAAGGAGCCCATAAAAGGCGAGCTCAGTCTTTTCCCGGAATCCCCTGTGTTTCTTACGGTATCATGCCGGGGCGAGAGTGCTGCCGCATTTCTTGGAGAAGTCCAGTATGCCAAGAGCCAGCCTGTAACCGAGGAACGCATCCGCCAGCAGATGGACAAGCTTGGAAATACGCCTTTTGTCTGGGAAGGCTTGGATATCCAGATGGGAGAGAGCATTTTTGTCCCGATGAAGACTCTGAATGAGGCCCGTCACCAGGCGCTGGAAGAATTGCAGGAGAAGCTGCTTGAGAAATACAGAAGAGATAAAGCGGAAAAAATGATAGAAGCGGAGATGAAGCCAGAAGAATCTGCCAGCAGTACAGAAAGATCGGCTTCAAATTACGTTTCCTATGGTGTAGAAGGAGCAATCCCAGTCTACGCTTCCTGCGAAACCGATGAGGCAGCAGAGATTCTCTGCCGGGAAAAAGGAATCCAGGGCATTTACCTGCCTTACCTGCTGATGGAGAAATACCTTCAGGCAGGCCTTTCCCAGGGCAAAGAGATGTACCTTTCCCTTCCTCACATTACAAGAGGAAATCCGCCCAAGGGCTATCTGGACCAGATCCAGAAATGGCTGAAAGAAGGCATGACAGGTCTTCTGGTGCGGAACCTGGAATCCTACAGCCGTCTGGCAGAGCTTGGATTTTCTGAGAAATGCGTGCTGGATCATTCCCTTTATACCTGGAATGATGAGGCCATTCATTTCTGGAAAAATCAGAAGATACTTCGAAATACCGTTCCCCTGGAATTAAATGAGAAGGAGCTTCGCCACAGGGAAAATGCTGGCAGCGAGGTGATTGTATACGGCAGGCTTCCCCTGATGCACAGCGCCCAGTGTGTCCGCAAGAACACTACAGGCTGCAATCGCCAGGAGGACAGGCTGGTTCTGAAGGACCGCTATGACAAGGAATTTCCTGTAGTCTGTTACTGTCACCCCTGGAAAACCGGAAATACAAAGCCGGAAGGCCCCTGTTATAATATCATCTACAACAGTCTTCCCTACGGCCTGTTAAAAGAGGCGGACAAGGTGAAGGCGCTTGGGGTATCTGCCGTGCGGCTGTCCTTTACCATAGAGAGTGCCGGACAGACACAGCAGATTCTGGAAGATTTTGTAGCTGCCTATCGGGAAGGCAGGGTATCCCGGGAATATGAGTTTACAAAAGGTCATTTTAAAAGAGGAGCCGAGTAAAGGCGTATGATTAATATTGTTGTTGAGTTATCCAAATATGTGATCCTTACACTGATGATCATATATACAATTTTGTGCTACTATCTGGTGGTGGGGAAACACGCATCCGACAGGAAAGGGCTTTTGCAGACCCAGATTTCCCTTACCTTTTTTCTGGATTTCACCGCGTTTCTGGTAGTATTTCTGAAAACCTTTGATTTTAAGGTGGCAGTATTTTATGCGGAGATGATGGTGTATTTCGCGGCGATCCTGATTTTATACCGCAGGATTTATAAGAATGCATCCATGCTTCTTCTGAATAATATGTGCATGCTGCTCAGCGTAGGCTTTATTATGCTGTGCAGGCTGGACATCGCTTCTGCCAATAAGCAGCTTCTGATCGTTGCCTGCGGAAGTGCGGTAGCACTGGTGATTCCGGTTATGATCCGGAAGATGAAATTTCTGAAGGACCTTACCTGGATCTATGCAGGCGTGGGCGTTGTCCTTCTGGCAGCCGTTCTTGTGCTGGCCCAGACCAGCTATGGTGCGAAGCTTTCCCTTATGGGCATTCAGCCCTCTGAGGTGATCAAGCTTACTTTTGTGTTCTTTATGGCATCCCTTCTTGCAAGGGAAGTTACCTTTAAGAAAGTAGTTCTGGCAACGGTGGTGGCTGGTCTTCACGTGGGAATCCTGGTGCTTTCCAGAGACCTGGGAAGTGCGGTGATCTTCTTTGTTGCCTACATGGTGATGATCTATGTGTCTACCAGGAAGCCGGTCTATCTGGGAATCGGACTGGCAGGAGGCGCTGTGGGATCTGTGATCGCCTATCACCTGTTCGGACATGTGCGGGAGCGAGTCAGCGCCTGGAAGGATCCTATGGCGGTATATCAGAATGAGGGATACCAGATCGTGCAGTCTCTGTTTGCAATCGGGACCGGCGGATGGTTTGGCATGGGACTTTGCCAGGGATCTCCGGAGAAAATTCCGGTTGTAAAGAATGACTTTATTTTCAGTGCGATCTGCGAGGAGCTGGGCGGTATTTTTGCAATCTGCCTGATCCTTGTGTGCATGAGCTTTTTCCTTACCATTGTGGAGATTGCCCTGCAGATTAAGAATCCGTTTTATAAACTGATCGCCATTGGACTTGGCACGGAATATGCATTCCAGGTATTTCTCACCATCGGCGGAGCTACCAAATTCATTCCGATGACAGGTGTGACCCTTCCGCTGGTAAGCTACGGAGGAAGCTCCATTATGTGTATGATCCTGATGATTGCCATTATCCAGGGCCTGTATATTTATAGAGAGGACGAGGACGAAGAAATTGAGAGACATCGACGAGAAGCGGCGAAGAGAGCGAGACAGAGAGCTGCTGAAGCAGCGGCAGAAAGAGATTACTAAAAAGCGCAAAGCCAGAAATAAAGAGTATACCTTTGTTTCCATTTTCTTTGGGATCATCTTTATCAGTATGATCGGGTATCTGATTTATTTCGACGGCATCAAAAGCGATGATTTTATTAACAGCCCCTACAACACCAGGCAGGATTCTTTTTCTGACCGGGTGGTGCGCGGCAAGATCATGTCTGCAGACGGTCAGGTGCTGGCGCAGACCAATGTGAGCGAGGACGGGACTGAGACACGTAATTATCCTTATTCCAACGTGTTTTCTCATGTTGTGGGCTATGATTCCAATGGGAAAAGCGGACTGGAGTCAGAGGCGAATTTTACGCTGCTGACCTCTCACTCCTTTTTCCTTACCCAGCTGAAGAATGAGTTTTTGAATACCAAGAACACAGGAGATACGGTTATTTCCACCTTGAATGCCAATCTTCAGAATGTGGCATATAATGCCCTTGGAGATCGAAGAGGCGCTGTGGTGGTGATTGAACCATCCACAGGCAAGCGTCTTGTGGAGGTGAGCAAGCCTGACTTTGATCCCAATACCATAGCACAGAACTGGCAGACGCTTGTAAATGATGAGAATGACAGCAGCCTTTTGAATCGTGCTACCAATGGTGCATATCCTCCCGGCTCCACCTTTAAGGTGGTTACAGCCCTTGACTATTTCAGAACCAAGGGAACCTTTGAGGGATACAATTATCTCTGCGAGGGAAGTATTACCTTGGAGGATCATACCATTCATTGTTATCACAATACAGTTCACGGACAGGAGGATTTCTACAGTGCCTTTGCCAATTCCTGTAACTGTGCATTTGCCAGTATCGGAGTTGATCTGGGCGGTGCTTCCCTTCGCCGGACTGCAGAGGATCTTCTGTTTAACAAAAGCCTGCCCTTGAACGCTTATCGGACCAGCAGCTTTTCACTGGACAAGAAATCCGTGACACCTCTTATTATGCAGACGGCTATCGGACAGGGAAATACGCTTGTATCGCCTATGCATATGGCTCTGATCACCTGTGCAATTGCAAATGATGGTGTGCTTATGAAGCCATATCTGATTGATGAGGTTGTCAATGACAGCAATGACACGGTAAAAAAGACAGAGCCTGTTCCTTATAAGAGACTGATGAGCTCCAACGAAGCCAATCTTCTGGGTAAGCTGATGAAACAGGTTGTAGATTCCGGTACAGCCTCATCCCTTTCCGGCAGAAGCTATACAGTGGCAGGAAAGACCGGTTCCGCAGAATTTGATGAGGAAGGCCACAGCCATTCCTGGTTCATCGGTTATTCCAATGTGGACGACCCGGATCTTGTGGTAGCTGTGATCGTAGAGAACGGCGGTTCCGGAAGTGAGGCCGCTGTGCCCATCGCAGGCCAGATTTTTGATGCATATTATGCAAACAAATAACAGATGCTGTAATTATTATAATATATTTTTTGTAAACGAAGATTCCCTGTTGCCAGTTTTCTGAAAAAGAGGTATACTATAAACAGTTTAGAAAACACACGCATTACAGGAGGATTGCAGCATGATAGAAGCAACGAGCTGTGGCGGTGTGGTAATTCATCGAGGTAAGATTCTAGCGTTATATAAGTCTTACAAAAACCGTTACGAGGGCTGGGTTTTACCCAAAGGAACCGTAGAGCCCGGAGAGACCCATGAACAGACCGCATTGCGGGAAGTCAAGGAAGAAGCTGATGTGAGAGCCTCCATTGTGAAATATGTGGGAAAGAGCCAGTATAATTTCACAGTGCCGGAGGACATGGTCAACAAAGAGGTACATTGGTATCTTATGACGGCGGATAATTATCATAGCAAGCCTCAAAGAGAGGAATTTTTCGTGGATTCAGGATACTATAAATTCCACGAAATCTACCATCTGCTCCGCTTTGCAAATGAGAAGCAGATTGTTGAGAAGGCATATCAGGAATATCTGGAGCTTAGAAGTGCCGGATTATGGGATCGGCAGCAGAAGTATTTCTGAGGAATGCGAAGATGCAATCATAAAGGCTGCGTAGTCTTGTTACGCAGCCTTTTTGCAAACATAAGATTCATTTTTTGTTTACTGGTTTAAATTTGGGAAGAAAGGGAAATCATTCTATAACAAAGGAGTGTTGTACCAGATATGCTGAAATGGCGGGAAGACTATTATGTTGGGGAAGGAATCAAGGACGCAGAGAAGACGAAGAAACGCATTGATGCAGGCAAGGTTGCACTTGGCGTGTATCTTGTCACATTGTCTGAAAATCCGGGAAATCTTCTGGAGATCATTCCATCCTATATGCTGATCCAGAAGAGTTATTATGCCAAGTGTCCGGAGATTATCGGCATGGCGAAGGGCAAAGATGAAGCAACTGATCTGGCTGTGGATATCGTGAAGAATATTTATGGTGAGACAGGGGCATTTCAGGTAAAAGAATATTTTAAGAACAGGTGAGCGCATGTTACATATACTGTGGATCCTCATAAAGTTTATATTGATTCTTCTGGGAATCCTGCTGGGACTTGTGCTGCTGGCGGTTTTGCTGGTTCTGTTCTGCCCGGTGCGGTACAGTGCGGCCGCCGCGAAGGAAGGCGACAGCTTTAAGGAAGCCGAAATCGAAGCCAGGGTAAGCTGGCTGTTTCGTGCGATCGGCGTCCGGTTCTTTTTCAAGAACGGAGAGCAGAAGCTTGTGATTACCCTGTTTGGGATTTCACTGGATCAGATCCGAGGGTGGCTGGATGGACTTGGAAAGCGGCGCAAGGCGCGTGGAAGGCGCAGAAGCCAAAGCCGGGGGCAGGGAAGCCGCGGGAAGACTGGCGCAAAGAGTGGGAAGCCGGTTGCCGATAGTGGAAAGGCTGCCGCAGATGACCAGAAAAAGTCCAGCAAACAAAAAGAACGAACACGCTCTGAGCCAGAGAAGTCATCGGAAAAGAAAGCGGAAGTAAAGGAAATCCAGGCAAAGGAATCAGAACTGCCGCATGAGAAAACAACGGAACCAGAAGCTGAAAGAACAGAAGAAGGCTCCGAAGCAGAATCCAGGAAAAAAGAAGAACAGCAGGAACCAATTCGCCAGGAGCCGTCAAGGGAAATGCCGGAGAAAAAATCACCGGATATTGTAAGAATAACGGTCAGCGAGAAGAAATCACCGGAAGCTGCGAATACAGAAGATGTTGCAGATGAAGTGCCAGAAGTAATTGAGGGAGAAACCTCGGAATCGGTCAACACAGAGTCCGGCAAGAGCCAACTTCCGGTTTTATTTACCCGTATCCGGGATATACTAACCAGGATCATAGGGCTTCCAGGGGCATTGTGGAGGAAAATCACTTCTTTTATAAAAGGCATCCTTGGGAAGATTCGGCACATCCGAAATACTATTGCCGGAATCCGAAGCAAGCTGGACTGGTGGAAGGAATTTCTTGGAAATGAGAAAACCAAAGCCGCAATCGCCCTGGTATGGAAAGATGCCAAAGGCCTGATCCACCACGTACTTCCAACTAAAGTGGAAGGCCAGGTTACTTTTGGCTGTGATGATCCATCCATTACAGGAACAGTTCTGGCGGTTCTTGGAATGACATTCCCATTCCATCAGAACCGAATTCAGGTCACTCCCCTTTTTGACGGGGAGAACCAGCTCACAGGAAATATATCTCTGAAAGGCCGGATTTATGGGATTATGTTTGTAAAGGCGGCACTTGAGATCTATATCAATAAAAATGTAAAATACGTCATCAACCGATGGAAGCATAAGGAGGACTAAACAATGGAAAACGAAAACAACTTCAAAGAAACAGTAAGCTCCCTGTTTAAAGGAATGGATGGCTTTGTAGCTGCCAAGACGGTAGTGGGAGACGCCATTCACGTAGGCGATACGATTATACTTCCGCTGGTGGACGTATCCTTTGGCGTAGGTGCCGGAGCTTTCGCAGGAGAGAAGAAGAACAACGGAGGCGGCGGTCTCGCCGGAAAAATGACTCCATGTGCCGTGCTGGTGATCCAGAATGGAACCACCAAGCTTGTCAACGTAAAGAACCAGGATGGACTGACCAAAGTTCTGGATATGGTTCCGGATTTTGTAAACCGCTTCGCACCTGGCGGAAGTGACAGCGCTGAGACTGCAGACTCTGAAGAAGAGTAAGCAAAAATACACCTGCAAGATGTGCATTGCAATTTGCAGATTCAATCCAGTGAAAGTGAAACAGGATTTTGGAATGTGTTTTTGCAGGTCAGAAGACAGAGAAAATCTGCAAAAGTGTTCAGAAGCGGTCTCCCTGCATAAAATATACTAAACCAAAGAGACAGGACTGTATAAGATATGGGAAAAGTTCTTGGGTTTATGCTGTTTTTTATCGGACTGGGGATGGTGATCGGACTTCTGGTGTCTGAGACCGTAGCGCTTCTGATCGCCGCAGCTCTGTGTCTGATGTGCGGATATCATCTATTCTGTAAATAAAACAGGCGTAGAAGGAAATGAAATCCTTTCTGCGCCTGTTTTTTTGCACTTATTTTTATAAAAAAACAGCCCTCACATTTCTGTGAGGGCGGGTGTTACTTAGGCTCTTTCAACGTTTCCGGATCTTAAGCAGGAAGTACATACGTACATTTTCTTAGCTCCGTTCTCAGTTTTAACCTTAACGGATTTTACGTTTGATTTCCACATCTTATTGGATCTTCTATGGGAATGACTCACATTATTTCCGAAATGAGCACCTTTTTCACAAATTGCGCATTTAGCCATGATAGCACCTCCTTGACGCTTTTTTTCAACAGTTCATATTCTAACAGATGAAATTACATTTTGCAAGCAAAAAAAGGAAAATTTTAAAACAATTTTAAAATAAATTTGCTATTTGGTAAAATGCGTGCTAAAATTGGACGTTGTGTTATGGAAAGAAAAAGGGTATAATAGAGTATATACATTTTGAAAATCAAATTAATGGAGGTAAACCATATGAAGGGACGTATAGATTCCGGCCTTGGCCAGATCATTATTGATACGGATGTAATCGCTACTTATGCAGGAAGCGTTGCAGTAGAATGTTTCGGTATTATCGGTATGGCCGCTGTCAGCATGAAGGACGGCCTTGTGAAACTGCTCAGGAGAGATTCTCTGCAGCACGGTATTAATGTTAAGATCACAGAGGACAATAAGATCCGTCTGGATTTTCACGTGATCGTGGCGTATGGCGTAAATATCAGCACTATTGCAGATAATCTTGTAAATAATGTAAAATATAAAGTCGAGGCTTTTACAGGAATGGAGATCGAGAAGATCAACATTTATGTAGAAGGTGTTCGTGCAATAGATTAGGATTAGAGGAGGAAACTTGTGGTGGATAGACAGACCATAGATGCCAAGATACTTTCCAGAATGTTCCTGGCAGGAGCCAAGAACCTGGAAGCGAAGAAAGAATGGATCAACGAGCTGAATGTATTTCCGGTTCCAGATGGAGATACCGGTACGAATATGACCCTGACCATCATGTCAGCTGCATCGGAAGTAAGCGCTCTTGCAGACCCGGACATGGAGACCCTTGCCAAGGCAATTTCTTCCGGTTCCCTGCGCGGAGCCAGAGGTAACTCAGGCGTTATCCTTTCCCAGCTTCTTCGAGGCTTTACCAAGGGAACCAAGGGACATAAAGAGATGGATGCAGTGGTGATCGCTGCAGCTATGGAGAAGGCTGTGGAGACTGCATACAAAGCAGTTATGAAGCCGAAGGAAGGAACTATTCTTACCGTAGCCCGTGAGGCTGCTGTAAAGGCAACTGAGATCGCAGAGGAATCCGCAAACCTGGAGCTTTTCTTCCGCGCCATTTTTGAGCACGCAGAGAAGACCCTTGCGCGTACCCCGGAGATGCTTCCGGTTCTGAAAGAGGCAGGCGTAGTAGACTCCGGTGGACAGGGACTCCTTGAGGTATTCCGCGGCGCATTTGACGGCTACCTTGGCAAAGAAATCGACTACACTGCATTTGAGAAAGCTGCCCCTGCATCTTCTGTAACGAAGATTTCCCCGCAGGCAGAAGCAGAGATCAAGTTTGGCTACTGTACAGAGTTTATTATTCTTCTGGACAAGCCACTTCCAGATGAGGAAGTACACAGTTTCAAGGAATTTTTGATGTCCATCGGCGATTCTGTCGTTCTGGTAGCAGATGACGAGATCGTGAAAGTACACGTACACACCAATCATCCGGGACAGGCATTTGAGAAAGCCCTTACCTACGGTGCACTTTCCCGCATGAAGATCGATAATATGCGCGAGGAGCATCAGGAGAAGCTGATCAAGGATGCCCAGAAGCTTGCCAGGGAGCAGGAAGAGCAGGAGAAGAAGGATGCCGCTGCGAAGGCTGCCAAAGAGCGCAAGAAATACGGCTTCATCAGCGTTTCCGTTGGAGAGGGACTTTCTGCCCTGTTCAAAGAGCTGAATGTAGACTGGATTATCGAGGGCGGCCAGACCATGAACCCAAGTACTGAGGACATGCTGAACGCCATCGCAGAAGTAAACGCAGACACCATTTACATTTTCCCGAACAATAAGAATATTGTCCTTGCTGCAAATCAGGCAAGAGACCTGACCGAGGACAAGGAGATCGTAGTTGTTCCTACCAAGACCATTCCTCAGGGAATCACAGCTCTTATCAGCTTCCAGCCGGATATGACCGGAGAGGAGAACTTAGAGGGCATGATGGAAGCTGTCTCCATGGTGAAAACCGGACAGGTTACTTATGCGGTCCGCGACACCAGACTGGATGAGAAAGACATCCATGAGGGCGATATTATGGGAATCGGTGATCACGGAATCCTTGCAGTAGGCAAAGGCCGGGAAGCAGTTGCCAAGGAGATGGTAGCGGCTATGGTAGACGAGGATTCTGAGGTAATCAGCATTTACTATGGTGCCGAGACTTCCGAGGAGGCTGCCAATAAGCTTGCAGAAGAACTGGAAGAGACATATCCGGACTGCGAAGTAGAGGTAAACATGGGCGGACAGCCGATTTACTATTACATTATTTCTGTAGAATAAAGGAATGCCAGAGGGCAGTTGCTTCATATTCGCGATACAAGAAAGACAAAGAAGACTGCTGGATGCAGCCTGATTTTGGGGCGGGAATTTTTCCGCCCCATTTTGCGGTTTGTTTTGTGTGAATTCAGACAAGTCAGTATGGGCAGTTACTTATGATTAGGAGGTAAAAACCGTGGCGAAGCAGCTTCGTGAATTAAAGGGAGTAGGGGAGAAAACAGAAAAATTATTTCAGAAGATCGGGATCACCACAACAGACGACCTGCTCCATTACTATCCCAGAAATTACGATGCATATGAGGAACCGGAAGAAATCGGCTCTCTGAAGGAGAACACGGTTGCAGCCATCCGCGCCACCATCACCACAGGCGTGTATGTGAACAAAATCCGCAATCTCCAGGTAATCTCCATCACCGTTGCAGATACCACCGGCCGCCTTGCCGTGGCATGGTTCAATGCCCCTTATCTGAAGAACACTCTGAAAAAAGGCAGCTGCTTCATTCTCCGCGGCAAAGTTTCCCGGAAAAAAGGCCGCCTGGAAATGGAGCATCCGGAAATTTTCACCCCGGCTGCTTACGAGGAAGTTCTGCACAGCATGCAGCCCATCTACGGCCTTACGGCAGGATTAACCAACAAGCTGATCATCAAGCTGATGCACCAGATTCTGGAAGAGCAGAACCTGCAGACAGAATTTCTCCCGGATGAGATCAAGGAATATTATCACCTGGCAGATGACAATTATGCCCTTTCTGCCATCCATTTTCCCGCTAATATGCAGGAACTGCTGGTAGCGAGAAAACGGCTTGTATTTGACGAATTCCTGCTGTTTATCCTGGCTGTGCAGATTCTGAAGGGCAAGACGGAAGAAGCCCCCAATGCCTTTCCCATGAAGCCAGTGTGGACCACGGAGCAGATCATGGAAAACCTGCCCTACAAGCTGACCAGGGCCCAGCTAAACGCCTGGCATGAGATCGAGCGGGATCTTTGCAGCCACACTCTTATGTCCAGACTGGTTCAGGGAGATGTTGGGAGCGGCAAAACCATCCTGTCCTTCCTTGCCATGGTCCTGACCGTGGAAAACGGCTACCAGGCAGCGCTGATGGTGCCCACAGAGGTTCTGGCAAACCAGCACTTCGAGGCCTTTACCAAACTTATGGAGGAACAGGGAATCACCTCCTGCCATCCAGTGCTTCTGACCGGCTCCACCACTCTGAAAGAGAAGCGGCGAATCTACGGAGAGATTGCATCCGGCGAGGCCAACGTGATCATTGGCACCCACGCCCTGATCCAGGAGAAAGTGGTTTACGAAAACCTTGGCCTTGTCATCACAGACGAGCAGCACCGCTTCGGCGTGAAGCAAAGGGAAGCGCTGACCACAAGAGGCAATGCGCCTCACGTTCTGGTTATGAGCGCCACCCCTATTCCCAGGACTCTGGCCATTATTGTATACGGTGACCTGGATATTTCCATCATTGACGAGCTCCCTGCCATGCGTCTTCCTATTAAAAACTGCGTGGTGGGAACCTCCTACCGCCCCAAGGCCTATTCTTTTATTGAGAGACAGATCCGCCAGGGCCGCCAGGCCTACATCATCTGCCCTATGGTAGAGGAAAGCGAGGGCGCAGACGGGGAAAATGTAACGGACTACACCCAGCGGATCCGGGAAATTTTCCCCTCAGATATCACCATCGGCATGCTCCACGGCAAGATGAAGCCCAAGGAAAAAAATCAGATCATGGAACAGTTTGCCAGCGGGGAAATCCAGGTGCTGGTGTCCACCACCGTTGTGGAGGTTGGCGTCAACGTGCCCAATGCCACGGTGATGATGGTAGAGAACGCAGAGCGCTTCGGCCTTGCCCAGCTGCACCAGTTAAGAGGCCGTGTAGGCCGCGGGGAGTATCAGTCCTACTGTATTTTTATGCAGGGAAATGAGCAGGAAGAAACCTCCAAGCGACTGGAGATCCTGAACAAATCCAACGACGGATTTTTTATTGCAGGGGAAGACCTGAAGCTTCGCGGCCCCGGCGACCTGTTTGGAATCCGCCAGAGCGGCCAGCTGGAATTTCGCATCGGGGATATTTACCAGGACGCAGATGTGCTGAAAGCTGCCAGTGATGCGGCTGGCGGAATCCTGGAGCTTGACCGGGAACTGACGCTGCCACAGAACGAAATGCTGCGGGAAAGATTGAATTCTTATATGAAATATGACCTTGAAAACCTTGGATTGTAGGCAGCCACGAGGAAATATGCGACGAAAAAAACGGCAAAAAACGAAATTTTTTTGGTAATAACTGTGCAAAGAAACAAAAATTCTCAGGAATTTGGAATTTCAACCCGGGGATTTCGGGAAATAATGAGAGCAGATTTGTATAATTTTACCTATGAACCGAAGAAAAAGGCTTGTCAAGGGGTGATTTTCGGAAACTTGCCAAATTTTCAAAATCGTAGTATCCTAACGAAGAAGCAAGAACGAAGAATATTTTCACCGTCAAGGAGGCTATTATAATGGCTACAAAGAGAACTACAAAAAAGGCAGAAACAATGGCAGCCAAGAAAGCAGCGAAGACTGCTGCAGCACCTGCAGCAGAGGTAAAGGCTGAGCAATCCAAGGCAGAGGCTGTTAAGACCGCTGTTGTAGAAACTGTAAAGGCAGCTACAGAGACTGTTAAAGCTGCAACAGAGACAGTTAAAGAGACCGCTAAGGAAGCTGTGAAAGAGACAGCAAAAGCTGCACCTGCAAAGGAAGCTGCTCCGAAAGCTGAGGCTAAGAAGCCTGTAAGAAGAACAAAGAAAGCCGCTGCAGCAGCAACAGCAGAAGTTTATTTCCAGTACTTAGGCAAGGAATTTGCTTCCAAAGATCTGGTGTCTGATGTTAAGAAAGCTTGGATAGAGATGACCGGAAAGAAAGAAGAAGACATCCAGGATATTAAAGTTTACGTAAAACCAGAAGAGAACAGGGCATACTATGTAGTAAACGGTGAAGCAGAGGGACATTACATCGAACTGTAATTTTCCCTTAAACTGGAAGCTTCGGGGAATCTGTGAAGACAGACGCTCCGGGGCTTTTTTTATGCCTGAAACAGAGCGGATGATTTTTCAAACATGCTCTGGACAAACAGGTGTAAATACGATAAAATATTAAAATGTAACGAAATTTTTTCTTTACATTGCAGGCAATCCCACAACCCCTGTGATCCAGGGGTTGTTTTTATGATATTACTTATTCAGAAAGGAAAAACTATGTTTAACGAAATTGACTTCAGCAAAATAGATACCGCTGGCGCGCCGCCTACAGATGATGCCGGCCGCCAGTATTATTACATGGCCAAGCTTGCCACTATGGTTACCCTCAAGGAGCAGGAGCTTGGACGCCCTATCACCTATTGTCTCCAGACCTTTGGCTGTCAGATGAACGAGAAGCAGTCCGAGGTAGTAGCCGGAATCATGGACGAGATCGGCTTTAAGAGACAGGACACAGAGAACGCCGACGTTGTTATCTACAACACCTGTACCGTCCGTGAGAACGCCAATCTGAAGGTATACGGACGTCTTGGCAAGCTTCACAGCCTGAAGAAATCCAACCCGGATATGAAGATCGCCCTTTTCGGCTGCATGATGCAGGAGAAACAGGTGGTGGACAAGATCCAGAAGGACTATCCATTTGTCAATCTGGTATTCGGAACCCACAATATTTTCAAGTTCGCCGAGCTGTTCTATGAGATGGAGAACCGTGACAGCCAGCTGATCGACATCTGGGAAGGCACCGACAAGATTGTGGAAGAGCTTCCTACAGAACGCAATTACTCTTTCAAATCCGGCGTCAACATTATGTTCGGCTGCAACAATTTCTGCAGTTACTGTATCGTACCTTACGTAAGAGGCCGGGAGAGAAGCCGTGAGCCGGAGGCCATTGTGAAAGAAATCGAGGCACTGGTGGCAGATGGCGTGACTGAGGTCATGCTTCTTGGACAGAACGTAAACTCCTACGGCAAGACTCTGAAGAATCCGGTCACTTTTGCCCAGCTTCTTGAGAAGGTTGAGGCAATCGAAGGCCTGAAGAGAATCCGCTTCATGACCTCCCACCCGAAGGATCTTTCTGACGAGCTCATCGAGTACATGGGAAAAAGCAAGAAGGTCTGCCATCACCTTCACCTTCCCATGCAGTCCGGCAGCAGCCGTATTCTGAAGGTGATGAACCGTCACTATGACAAGGAGAAATACCTTGGTCTGGTTGAGAAGATCCGTAAGGCAGTGCCGGATATTTCCCTGACTACGGATATTATCGTAGGCTTCCCAGGCGAGACCGAGGAGGATTTTCAGGAGACTCTGGATGTGGTGGAGAAATCCTGCTTTGACACTGCATTTACCTTTATCTATTCCAAGAGAAGCGGCACCCCTGCAGCCAAGATGGAGGATCAGGTGCCGGAGGATGTGGTAAAAGACCGTTTCGATCGTCTTCTGAAACTAGTTCAGGAGAAAGGAAGAGAGGCTTCCTCCAGATTTGAGGGCGAAGTGCAGGAAGTTCTGGTAGAGACCGAGAGCAAGGAGAAGGGCATTTTCACAGGAAGAACCCAGTACAATCTTCTGGTACACTTCCCGGGAACCCCGGATCTTCTTGGCAAATATATCAATGTAAGACTGGATACCTGCAAGGGCTTCTACTATATGGGAACTCAGGTGTAAGTTGATTACTTCATAGCAAAAAATCACATAAATTTCCTGGAAATGGTTGCAATTTTGTATAAAATAGTGCAAAATAGAAAATAACAAACACTCATGGGAAAGGCGGCACCGTATATGTTGAAAGAACTGTGCGGAAGGTTTTATTCACTACTCAAGAAAGAAGCAGCTCATGAGAATGAACCCCAGCGTATCCTGTTTCTCCTTCGGAATATCATGCTGCTTCTTGGACTGTATTTTCTTATCTTTCCACTGGTAATGTGCCTGGTAAGTCCACGGACAAGAGGGTGGATCGGATATGTGTTTGCAGTGCTGGCAGCGTTGATCTTTTTCGGAACCTACAGGCTTCGGGTACGTACCGGCGTAGTGATGTGCGTGACACTGCAGCTGGCGTGGGTTGTGATCTTTATCCTGATGTATGGCTGGGACTGCGGTATTCAGCACCTGATGTTTGAGATGCTGGTGCTGGTGTATTTTGCCATTTACAATGGGGTGGGATATAAGATCGGATACACGGCGTTTCTGTTTGCTGTGCGGTTTGTGCTGTTTGTTTACTGCAGGAGGAACCAGCCTTATTATGGGCTTACTGAGAACGCAACGGTTGTACTGCAGATTATGAACATGATCCTCTCCTTTGTGCTTATGGGAGTTGTGTGTGCCATGTTCAGCTCCAATGTGGAGTCTGCAGAGAAGAAGCTGGTGCTCTACAATGAGCAGCTGAAGAAGCAGGCTGGCACCGACCCGCTGACCGGGCTCTGGAACCGTCGCCAGATGATGCGGTACATCACAGAGAAGCATCAGAAGGACTCCAATATGGCCTTTACCCTGGGAATGGGTGACATTGATTTCTTTAAGAAAATTAATGACAACTGGGGTCATGACTGCGGGGATGCAGTGCTGGTGTGGATCACCAGGCATATGAGCGAGGTGCTGGGGGAGCATGCCAGGCTTTGCCGTTGGGGCGGAGAGGAGTTTATTTTCTTTTTCCCGGACATGAACGGGGACCAGGTATGCGAGATCTTGAATGTGCTGCGTATGCGGCTGGACAACGATCCTTTTGACTGGAAGGGAGAGTGGCTGAAGGTGACCATGACCTTTGGAGTTGAGGAGAATGATTTTTCCTCCAGCATTGATACGCTTCTGAAGAACGTGGATGACAAGCTTTATATGGGAAAGAAACAAGGACGAGACCGGGTGATCTATTAAAGACTGCCTGGCCTTTTTCGTGTGAGGGGCATGCTGGCTGATGTTAGAGCGTGTTTGAAAAAGCATTCCTGCAATCTGCACGCCCCACTTTGCGGTATATTTTGCCCGAATTCAGTTGCCGTAGCCCGCTACGGCGCCCTCATCCGGACAAAATCTCCCACAAATTGTGACGCACATCTTGCAGAAAGCCTTTTTCAAACACGCTCTAGAGAGACTTATATGAAACGGTCTCTCTTATTTTCTGACACTCTTTCTGTATTCGACCGCGGTCATCTGGCAGTGCTTTCGAAAGCTCTGTGCCAGGTAGCTCTGGGAGGAAAATCCGGCCAGGTGGGCGATGGTGGAAATATCGTAGTCCGTATTTTCCAGAAGGTCCTTGCACACTTCAATGCGCCTGCGGTTCAGGTAGTTAATAGGCGAGATGCCGTAATACCTGGTGAATTCGTGGCTGAGATAGTATTTGTTCAGATGGGTCAGTTTTGCCAGGGTGTCCAGGGTAATCTCCTGACTGTAGCTGGCGTCCAGATAGCGCTTGACCTGGGCGCACTCCCTGCTTGGATGAAGGGAGGGAACCAGCTGGAATCCGGATACGGTAATCCGCCGCAGCTGCATAATGAGAATAGCCAGGGTATGGCGGCAGATTTCCTCATAGCCTGGATTTTTCTGGTCCAGCTCTGTGAAAAGGGAGTGGAAATAAAACTGCAGGTCCGTCTTTTTCTTCCGGCAGTTAAAAATCTGGAACTCTTTCTGATCGTGAAAAGAGAAACTGATCCCGTCCACGCCTACTGTGAAATAGGAAAGGGGCGCTGCGTTTCTGGAAGTTTCCGTGTGCTGGATGTGGGGATTCACAATGATCAGGTCATCTTTGGAGATGGTGAAGGTTTCGTCCTCGATCACAAATTCCCCGCTTCCTTCCAGCACATAGAACAATTCTGTAAAGGCGTGGGTGTGGGGAATGCTGGGCCAGTCATTTTCATACCGGGAAAGGGAAGCGTTCACAAGAACCGCTTCCTGGGCAAGGGGATTTTCAAAATCGAAGGGAAAAGAGCGTGTACTCATAGCAGCGCCTCCTGAACTATTTTGGTAAAAGTATCACGAAGGATACTGGGAATGAAGGGATCGCAGTGTTCCGTGAATATTATCTGTGAGCAGTTATTGTAAACATACATGCATTCATTCATATAGGCAATAATGTTATGAATAACCTTATCATATCACAGAACAAAAAAGACCGCAAGATTTCTAAAAAGCAAAGCAAGACCTCCGTTGAAATCTGCCTGCGAAACTCTTATTCTAAGAGTATAGACTGACTGACGATTGCGCAGCTGCGAAAGCGCTGAATGAGGATAAGATTTTACAACAACGGAGGTACCGAAAATGGAAGCAAAAAAAGGACGTGTTACCATACCAACAAACCTGGATGTGGTAAAAGAGACACTGGATATTATGGACGAGTGGGGCGCAGACGCCATCCGTGACTGCGACGGAACGGAATTTCCCCAGGAACTGAAGGACACCGGAGCGAAGATCTACGCCACTTACTACACCACAAGAAAAGACAACGCCTGGGCAAAAGCCAACCCGGACGAGATCCAGCAGATGTACATTATGAGCTCCTTCCACACCGCAGTTTCCGAGACACTGGAAATTCACCTGATGGATCACCTTTACCCGGATATGCTGAAGGTCAACACCCGTGACGACATTACAAGATGGTGGGAAGTTATAGACCGCACCACAGGCGAAGCAGTGCCGGTAACCGGCTGGTCCTACAACGAAGAGACCGGAAATGTGGTAATCACCCCGGCGAAGCTTTTCCATGAGTACACCGTAAGCTTCCTGGCATATATTATGTGGGACCCGGTACATATGTACAACGCAGTGGTAAACGACTGGAAGGACGTAGAGCCCCAGATCACCTTTGATGTGCGCCAGCCAAAGACAAGAGCCCATTCCCTGGAGCGTCTCCGCCGTTTCCTGGACAGCCATCCTTATGTCAATGTGGTTCGCTTCACCACCTTTTTCCATCAGTTCACCCTGATCTTCGATGAGCTGGCACGGGAAAAATATGTGGACTGGTTCGGTTATTCTGCATCAGTCAGCCCCTATGTGCTTGAACGGTTTGAGAAGGAAGTGGGTTATCCCTTCCGTCCGGAATACATCATCGACCAGGGCTACATGAACAACACCTACCGCATTCCTTCTAAAGAATTCAAGGATTTCCAGGCATTCCAGAGAAGAGAAGTGGCGAAGCTTGCCAAAGAGATGGTAGACATTGTCCATGAATACGGCAAAGAGGCCATGATGTTTATGGGCGATCACTGGATCGGTATGGAACCTTTCATGGAGGAGTTTGCATCCATCGGGCTTGATGCCGTAGTGGGAAGCGTTGGAAACGGCGCCACCTTACGTCTGTTTAGCGACATCAAAAATGTAAAATACACAGAAGGCCGTTTCCTTCCCTACTTTTTCCCGGACACCTTCCATGAGGGCGGGGATCCTGTGAAAGAAGCGAAGGTGAACTGGGTAACTGCAAGGCGTGCCATCCTGCGAAGCCCCATCCAGAGAATCGGATACGGCGGATACTTAAAGCTGGCTCTGGAGTTCCCGGATTTTGTCCAGTATATCAAGGAAGTGTGCCAGGAATTCCGCACCTTGTACGACAACATTCAGGGCGTTACCCCTTACTGCGTGAAGCGGGTTGCAGTCTTAAACTGCTGGGGCAAAATGCGTTCCTGGGGCAACCATATGGTTCATCACGCTATTTACCACAAACAGAATTACTCTTATTTCGGTATCATCGAGGCTTTAAGCGGTGCGCCATTTGACGTTTCCTTTATCAGCTTTGATGACATTCTGGCAGATAAGGATCTTCTGAAAAACTTCGACGTTGTGATCAATGTGGGAGACGCAGACACAGCCCAGAGCGGCGGCGAGTACTGGGCCAATGAGACTGTAATTACAGCCGTGAAGGAATTTGTCTATAACGGCGGCGGATTCATCGGCGTTGGGGAGCCAGCAGCCCATCAGTGGCAGGGCAAATACTTCCAGCTGGACGACGTGCTGGGAGTGGAAGAGGAACGAGGCTTCAACTTAAATACAGATAAATACAACTGGGAAGAGCATAAGGATCACTTTATTCTTGCAGACACAGACGGAACCGTGGATTTCGGGGAAGGCAAGAAAAACATTTTTGCGCTTCCGGAAACCACCATTCTGATCCAGAAAGACCAGGAGGTACAGATGGCGGTGAAAACCTTCGGAAAAGGCCGCGGCGTTTACATCAGCGGACTGCCGTATAGCTTTAAGAACAGCCGTGTGCTTTACCGTGCAGTTCTCTGGTCTGCCTCTGCAGAGGAGGAGCTGAACTGCTGGTATTCCACAAACTATAACGTGGAAGTTCATGCATACGTGAAAAACGGCAAATACTGTGTGGTAAATAATACCTATGAGCCACAGGATACGGTGATTTACAGAGGCGATGGCAGCAGCTTTGAACTTCATGTAGAAGCAAACGAAATTAAGTGGTATCAGATCTGATCCAAATAAGCAGTGCCCGGGCAGAATGCAGACAGATGTATCTGCCCGGGCACTTTTTTGTCTTTTTATACAGGAGAAAGGTTGCATTTATAAGAGGAATCTTTTAAACTACAGGTAGTATCGTTTTATGAGGTGACAGTTTATATGTATACAGTAGAAGAAATTAAAGAAAAAATCGGAAGCGGTCAATGGACAAGGGCGGATGTAGATACGATTATCGCAGATTTGAAGGCTTCCTCAAAGCTTACTTCCCATGTGGGGGAGATTTATTATTCCAGCTATGGTGTCTTTGCATACAGCTTTCGTGACCGTGTGTATCCTATGCTGGAAATCTGCCAGGAGGCGAAGCTTCTGCTTGGTCCCTCCATGGAAAAAGCTCTGATTTATCTGGCACTGATGCGTCTTTATTTCTGCCTGGGCTTTCTGCCGAAGGTAGTGGAATACGGTCTGAAATATGCAGAATCCGGCTACACTTTGCGTGATTGCCTGAAATCTGTATATAATACCATTGCAGCAACCTTTACAGACTGTGGACTTTATAAAGAGGCAGATATTTATCTGGAGAAAATGCTGGATATTTCCAGGCTGGATCCCTGCGGGCCGGAAGTGGATTTCTGGAATTCTGATTACATGAATGAGTTCGTGTATTATGACAGTAAAGTATATGTGAAGCTTGGAATGGGAGATGTCAAAGGCGCTGAGCAGGCCCTGGAGGGGATCGGAAGACTTCTTGCGTGCGATGATATTTCCGAAGAAGGAAAAAACTTTTTCCGCCTTCAGAGGGAATGCACGGATCTGTATCTGAGAATGCACAAGACGAAGGATATCGCTGCGATTGCAGAAGAATTTAATGAATATATGAGGAGAATGGAGTCCGGAGAGCTTAAGGTGGACTGCCTGAATTTTTGTATTTATAATTTTGGCGAGCTGCTTCAGGTTATGGCGAAGGTGGAGCGCTGGGAGGATATTATCCGCATTGGCAACTTTATAAAGGATGCCCCCAATTTCAGCGGAAGCATTTGCCCGGTTTATAAGGTTATGTGTCAGGCTGCCCGCAGAAGCGAGAAGGAAGAGATCCGAAGCCAGGTGCATAAATATGAGAGAATGTATCTGGAGGCTCTGGAAAAAGAGAAGGAAAACTATGATGAGCTTTTGCGGCTTCTGGCGAAGGAGGAGCTTCGCCTTGTAAACCTGAAGGATACCATGAAAAAGGATCCTCTTACCGGATGCCTGAATAGGGCTGCCTTTGAAAAAAGCAGCAGACGGTTTGTCAGTGAACATAAAAAAGGATGTCTTGCTTTTCTTGACCTTGATTATCTTAAGGAAATCAATGACAGCTATGGGCATGAAGGCGGAGACAGTTATCTTGTATGCTTTGCCGAAAATATGAAACAGGCTCTCAGACTGGATGGTGCCCTGTACCGTTATGCAGGAGATGAGTTTTTGATTCTTGCTTCCGCCAGGGAAGAGGAAATTAAGAGGCGGCTACATTTCATTGTGGAAGAGAACCCGATCAAATTTCATATTAACGGAGATGAACGTAATATCGGTTTTTCTTATGGTATTGTGGCGTTTGAGGAGAAAAATGGGAATGTTGCAGAGCTGGTGAAGGAAGCAGACCGCAGAATGTACCTATGCAAAAAACGAAATCATGAGAGTATTTTAAAAGAGGCAAAAACGAAATGATTACGCAGGGAAATATCATACATTTTTATAACAAATATAAGGAAAATTTGGGAACAGAGGCACAGGTGCTTGAGGGGATCCTGAAAGCCCAGGATCAGGAGGCCTGGCTGGGAAAGCTGCGGCAGAAATCCAAGGCTATGCGGCGGCTTTACATTGAGAATGAAACGCTTCTCAATCTGTACATCCGTCCGTTTTTAAGCGGAGAGGTGAAGCTGGACGATGCCCTTGCAGAAGAGCTTTTAAATCAGATCCGGGAAGCCAATAATGAAGGGTATGAGGACGATCTGGCACTTGTGGAGGTGACAGAGCTGCTGGATGGATATTTTCAGAAAAACAAAAATCTCAATGCCTACATCTGGACCTTGAATCTTCTTGGCAATTTTTATAACAGACCCTTCAGTGTTGAGGACGGAAAAAAGGGTGCCCTTTATTTTAAACGGCTGCGGGAGCTTTCCTGCCATTACTTTGAGATCGAAGACTTTGATGTGAGAAAACGGATTATATTTTCTTATTACAATTATCCCATCACGTTGATGAATTTTAACCTTGTAAATGCCAGGGAGCTTATGCGGCTTATCGATGAGGCACTGGCCTTTTACAATAACGAAGAAGTCCGGGCATTAGATGAAGATAAATTTGATTTTGATGAGCTGATCAAGGAGCTGAATTACGATCTTCTTGGGAATTCTGTGCTTGGATATTCCAGGGAAAACATTGATCCCCAGCTTCTTGAAAGGGCTTCTAAGGTGCTTGGAGAATATTATTCCAGGCAGCTTGAAGAGAACCCCAATCCCTACGAAATGCCGGATGAGATCTACTGCAATTATAAAAGGTGTCTGTTTTTCCAGGGAAAGCTTGACTGCACAAGCTTTATAGAGGATTACATAGGCTATTGCAGGTATTGTATAGAGCATGACACTCTGGACAGCCAGGAGGATGTGGACTTTTCGGACAGCCGTTATTTTCAGGTCGTAGTCAACCACCTTTATAATATTATGGAAACCCTGGATATGTACAAGGATGAATACCACGGACCAGATGATATTAAGGATTACTGCGTAGACGAATATGTGCGTATGATCCGCAGCCTGCCAAGGACAGAGAATGACCAGTTTATCAATGACGTGGTGTGGCGCTCCCTGAGAGAATTTCTGAAGTATCTTTCCAGGGATGAGGTAAGCTCCATGCTTCTTATGAAGGTTATGGTCAGCAGAGATGAGCTTACGGTTATCCACTGTGCCATGGTGGAGCAGATCGCAAGAAGGATCTTAAGCTCAGTGATCCGCAGACAGCCAGAGCTTCTGGTGGGAAGCTGTGGCTGTGCCAATGTGGTAGAGGTGCTGGAAAATCAGGATAAAATCCTGGATTTTGTATCCCAGGCTGCCCAGATTTTTGATGTGGGTAAAATCCAGCTGGCTTCTATTATAAATAAGCAGACTCGCCAGCTGACTGCGCGGGAGATGGAGCGGATTTACTGTCATCCTGCAAACGGAGTGAAGCTTCTTGCGGAAATTCCGGCTCTTCAGAAGTATAATGATATCATTCTCGGACATCACAAGTCCTGGGATGGCAAAATGGGATATCCAAAGGACTTTGACAACTGTGCTTCCAAGGAGCGCTTTCTCATTGAAATCTTTCACGTGAGCGATGGAATGGATGCAGCTACAGATTTTATAGGGAGAAGCTACAAGAGCAATAAAAAGATAGCACAGGTGATAGAGGAGCTGGCCTACGGCAAGGGTACCTGGTATTGTCCGGAGCTTGTGGAGCTGATCCAAAATGACAAGGAACTGCAGGCGGATCTTGCTTATCTGGTGGGAACCGGCAGACTTCGTACCAGCTGCTCTGTTTATGGAAGTGCAGTGGAGGATGGAAAGGCAGAGAAAATCCGCTCTGCCATTAATATTGAGAAGTGGGAAATGCTTGAGGAGCAGGAGGACGAGGACGATAACATTCTGGATTTCCTTCACAAAAGCGGAAGTGAAAACCGCCAGCTTCTTCGCGCACTTGCCAGAAATTCCCTGATTATCCTGTATGTGGATATGATGTCCGGGGAGTATAAGGTTTCCTACAGAGGAAGCCAGAGGCTTCTGGATGAAAAAATCCCGGATGGCCATTATGTGGATTTCCTAAAGGACTATCTGTCCCCTAATCTTGATCCCAAAGACTGGGACAGGATCCGTCTGAAAATCAAGCTGTCGGAGCTTTCCCATACGTTTCTGGAGCAGGAAGGAAGCTATGAGTGTGAGGCCAGGGTAAAGGTCAGAGAAAGGTACAGGTGGGTGCGCTTTCAGTTTATCCGTCTGGATGAAGGAAATGTTATGCCAAGGATGATGACCATAATCGCAACGGACGTTCAGGAGAGCCACAGCAGAAATGAGCAGCTGATGGCCGGCTTAAAGGCAGCATACCAGTCCGCAGAGGAAGCGAATAAGGCCAAGAGTGTGTTCCTGAACAGTATGTCTCACGACATCCGTACACCTATGAACGGAATCCTGGGTATGACCCAGATTGCCATGAATCATCTGGAGGATCCAAAGCGGGTTCTGGACTGTCTGCGCAAGATTGATGATTCCTCCAGGCACCTTCTTGGGCTTATTAATGAGGTGCTTGACATGTCCAAAATCGAAAGCGGCAGTACAGTTCTTCGGAAAGAGCCCCTGTGCCTGACGAAGACTATGGAGATCGTAGACGGAGTCTGCAGGCCATCCTCTATGGAAAAGCATCAGAGCTTTGTGATGGATATAGAGGGTATCTGCGATGATTACGTAATAGCAGATCCTGTAAGGCTTCGTCAGATTTTGATCAATCTGATTTCAAATGCTGTGAAGTATACCCCAGAGAATGGACAGATTCTGGTGAAGGTGTCCCAGGAAAGCCGTCTTGTGAAAGGGGAAGCCAGATATACCTTTGTGGTAGAGGATAATGGGATCGGTATGTCTGAAAAGTTCCTGGAAAAGCTGTTTGAGCCATTTTCCAGGGAGGATAACAGCATGACCGATGCCACCCAGGGAACCGGACTTGGGCTTTCCATTGCCAAATCCATTATCAACCAGATGGGCGGAACCATTGAGGTTACAAGCTGCCAGGGAAAGGGTACCACCTTTGTTGTACAGCTGGATCTGGAGCTGGCAGATAAGGAGAAGCGTAAAGAGGAGCAGGCAGCTGCCCATAAGGAAAAGCGCAGCAGGGCAAAGGACAAAAGCTTCCTTAAGGGGCATAGAATCATGCTGGTTGAAGACAATGAGCTGAACCGGGAAATCGCCTACGAGCTGCTGTCTGAGCAGGGATTGATCGTGGATGCTGTGGAGAACGGAAGGGAAGCACTGGAGCTTCTTAAGCAGCAGCCGGAAAACTTCTATGAGCTGATCTTTATGGATATCCAGATGCCGGTAATGAACGGCTATGAGGCAACCAGAAGCATCCGGGCAGGGGAAAGCTCTTACTGGAAAAAGCTTCCCATAATTGCCATGACTGCCAACGTATTCCAGGAGGATGAGCGTAAGGCAGCTGAATGTGGTATGAACGGGTATGTAACCAAGCCCGTTGATATGGAGATTATTTATTCCGTGCTTGAAAAATGGCTGCCAGGGATTTATAATAGCTGATGCGCGGCTGGCGCAGATAGGGAGCGATAGAGTTGAAGAAAAACAAATATGAAATTGATATGTGCAACGGAACCATTATGGATAAGCTGATTTCTTTTGCCCTTCCTTTGATGGTTTCCGGTATTTTGCAGCTGATGTTTAATGCGGTGGACATTATTGTGGTAGGGCGGTTTTCCGGCAGTCAGGCGCTGGCTGCGGTGGGTTCCACTACAGCCCTGATCAATGTGTTTACCAATCTTTTCATTGGTGTTTCTCTGGGTGCCAATGTTCTGGCGGCAAGGTTTTATGCAGCCGGAAAGGATAAGGAGATGTCAGAGACGGTCCATACGGCTATTACGCTGGCGCTGGTCAGCGGTGTGGTGATGGCAGTGTTTGGGCTTGTTTTTTCCAGATGGGCACTGGAGATAATGGGGACGCCGGCAGATGTTATTGATCAGTCCACCTTATATATGAGGATTTATTTTCTCGGCATGCCCTTTTTTATGGTTTATAACTATGGAGCTGCCATCCTTCGTGCAGTGGGAGATACCAAGCGGCCGCTGATGTTTCTGATCGTAGCCGGGGTGATCAATGCAGTGCTGAATATGTTCCTTGTCATCGCCTTCCACATGGGTGTGGCAGGTGTTGCCGTTGCCACAGTGATCTCACAGATGATTTCCTGTCTTCTGGTGCTAAGATGCCTGTATAAGACAGATGGCAGCTATCAGCTGCGTTTTTCCAAACTGTGCATGAAGAAATTTTATCTGGCGCAGATTTTCCAGGTGGGAATTCCGGCGGGAATCCAGAGCACGGTTATTAACATTTCCAATGCCCTGCTTCAGTCCTCTGTAAATTCCTTTGGCTCCACAGCTATGGCAGGATATACGGCAGCCAACAATGTGCTGGGCTTCCTTTATGCCTCTGTAAACGCTGTGACCCAGGCCTGTATGAGCTTTACCAGCCAGAATTACGGTGTGGGGAAATATAAGCGTATGGACAGGGTGCTTCTGGACTGCGGGATTTTGTCCTTTGTGATCGCGTTTGTGCTGGGTTGCGGCTCTTACATATTCGGCGGTGAGATTCTGAAGATTTATACAGAGGATCCGGAGGTAATCCGCTGCGGCGTGGAGATCCTTTCCATTACCACAGTGCCTTATTTCCTCTGCGGTATCATGGATCTTTTCCCGGGAGCCCTCCGCGGAATGGGACATTCCGGCGTGCCCATGATTCTTTCCATTATCGGTACGGTGGGTACCCGAATTGTGTGGATCTTCTGGATCTTCCCACAGAACCGTTCGCTCTACACCCTTTTCATCTCCTACCCAGCCTCCTGGGCCATCACCATTGTGATGCAGGTGATCTGCTTCATCTTCGTAAGGCGGACGGTACATGGACAGCTGAAAAGGAATGTGGCGTAAAGAGATTACGGGAAATGCTGCCGGGTGGCGGCGATAGGATATATGATTTTACAGAAGGATTGCAGTTGGCTTCATCTGAGATTGAGAGGTGGAGCGCTGGGGTCCTTCTTTTATTTTGCGTTGGAAAGGGAATTGACGGAATATTTGAATGTGACTATAATAACCTGAGAAATATCCGGCGCATGGAAGAGAGAGGAAAAATTGTATCCATGATAGAAGACAAGATAAAATACGACATAAGGAGCGTGGTGTGGGATGAATGATATGAAGAGGCTTTTGAGGTATGCGGGGCCGTATCGGAGGGATATGGTGCTGGGGGCGGTGCTGGTTCTGATTGAGACTTGCTTTGAATTGTTTATTCCCATTATGATCGCGGACCTGATCGATGTGGGAGTGGCAAATCATGACCTTTCTTATGTTTACCAAAAAGGAGTTCAGATGATTCTGTGTGCGTTGATGGCGCTGATTACCGGGCTTTTGTATGCGCACTTTGCTGCGAAGGCGGCTTATGGATGGGGCGCAGAGATTCGGAAGGCGGAGTATGAGAAGGTGCAGCAGTATGCATTTTCCAACCTGGATCATTTCGCAGTGTCCTCTTTGATCACAAGAATGACTACGGATGTAACGGTGCTTCAGAATATGGTAAATGCAGGCTTCCGTCCGGTGACAAGGGGCCCGTCCCTTCTGGTAATGGGAATTGTGCTTTCCTTCTGGATGAATCCAAAGCTGGCAGTTGTATTTCTTGTGTGCCTCCCGGTTCTGGGCAGCGTGCTTTTCTGGATCGTGTCAAAAGTAGCACCCATGTACACAAGGCTTCAGAGCATTATGGACAGACTGAACCGGGTGGTTCAGGAAGGCCTCACTGCCATCCGTGCGGTGAAAGCCTTTGTCAGGGACGAATATGAGGAAGAGAAATTCGCGGAGGTCAACACAGATCTGACCAGCTCCAGCGAGACTACCTTCCACTATGCGGTGCTGAACCTGCCTGCTTTTCAGGCGGTGATGTACAGCGCTATTGTGCTGATCATGTGGTTTGGAGGAAATATGATCCTGAAATCTAATCTGGCGGTAGGTGACCTGACTGGATTTTTGAGCTATGTGATGCAGGTTATGAATTCCCTTATGATGATTGCCAACGTGTTCCTTCTGCTTACCCGTTCCCTTGCCAGCGCCCACCGTATTGCGGAAGTTCTGGACGAACAGGTGGAACTGGCTTCCCCGGAAAACGGGCTGGAGCAGGTAGCAGACGGAAGTATTGACTTTCAGGATGTTTCTTTTAAATATCACAAGGATGCCCGGGAGTTTGCCCTGTCCGGGGTGAATCTTCACATTCCATCTGGTCAGACCGTAGGAATCCTGGGTGGTACCGGTGCCTCCAAAACCACGCTGGTACAGCTGATTCCAAGGCTTTACGACGTGTCTGAGGGTGCGGTGTATGTAGGCGGACGTGATGTGCGGCATTATGAGATCCATTCCTTAAGGGATGCGGTGAGCATTATCCTGCAGAAAAATGTGCTGTTCTTTGGAACGGTGCGTGACAACCTGAAATGGGGAAATCCAGAGGCGACAGATGAGGAAATCTGGGAGGCCTGCAGGGCTGCGTGCGCAGATGAGTTTCTAAACCGGATGTCGGATGGGCTGGATACCATGCTGGAGCAGGGCGCAGGCAACCTTTCCGGTGGCCAGAAGCAGAGACTTTGTATCGCGAGAGCGCTGGTGGGAAAGGCGAAGATTTTGATTTTTGATGATTCCACAAGCGCGGTAGATACGGCAACGGAGAAAAAAATCCGGGAGGCGCTGGCGAAGCGGAAGGATGTGACCAAGATTATTATTGCCCAGAGGATTACCTCTGTGATAAACACAGACCAGATTGTGATCCTGGAGGATGGCAAGGTGCACTGCACAGGAACTCATAAGGAACTGTTGGCTCACGACCCGATTTATCAGGAAATTTACAGATCCCAGATGAGCGGGGCGCAGGAGAACGAGATGGAGCAGAGTACTGCAAAGGCAGAGCGTGGCAGCGTACAGGTGAAAGGAGGGATAACAGATGGCAGCGAAAACTTACAGCGGTAAGAAACCGGAAAACATGAAAAAGACGGTGGGTTATTTTCTCTCCTATATGGGGCGGCACAAGCGGATGCTGTTTGTAGTAGCAGTGCTGGTATCCGTAAGCGCATTGTGCAATCTGCTTGGTACTTATATGATCCGTCCGGTAGTCAATGGTCTGGCAGATGGAAATGTCAGCACTCTTTTGAAAGGCGTTCTGACTGCTGCTGGGATTTTTGCTACAGGTGCGCTGGCGGCATGGGGATATTCCCAGACCATGGTGAAAGCCTCCCAGCGGATTTTGTTTGATATTCGAAGAGATTTATTCTCCCATATTCAGATACTGCCGCTGAAGTTCTTTGATACAAACGGACATGGCGACATTATGAGCCTTTTCACCAACGATATTGATACCATCTCCGATGCACTGAACAACAGCTTCGCAATGGTGATCCAGAGCTTTATCCAGATGGTGGGAACCCTGACCATTCTTTATGTGCTGAACTGGCGGCTATCTATTATTGTGACTGCGTGTTACGGCATTATGCTGTGGTATATTCGGTTCAGCGGAGGCAGGAGCAAGGTTTATTACGCCAAGCAGCAGAATAGCCTTGGTGCGTTAAACAGCTATATTGAGGAGATGATCAGCGGGCAGAAGGTGGTAAAGGTGTTTAACCACGAGGAAGCCAGCTTCCAGGAATTCTGTGAGAAAAACGAAGCTCTCCGCCAGGCAGGAACAGGTGCCCAAGGTTATGCGGCGACTATGGTTCCGGTGGTGGTAAGTATTTCTTATATCAACTGTGCCATTGTGGCAGTGCTTGGCGGTATTCTGGCCCTGCAGGGAAAAGCAGACTTAGGAAGCCTTGCCAGCTATCTGGTGTTTGTCCGCCAGGCAGCCCTTCCGATCAACCAGTTTACTCAGCAGAGCAATTTCCTTCTGGCTGCGCTGGCAGGCGCGGAGCGTGTGTTTAAGGTGATGGATCTGGAGCCGGAAGTAGATGAGGGCAAGGTAGAACTGGTGCGGATGACTGATACTGGTAGAAACGGAAGCATGGATTCCAGTTCAAAATGGAAATATGAAGGAATTGAAAAAGAAATCAATAGTGTTGTATCAGAAGGGGAAAATAATATATCAGGGATTAAAGAAACCGAGAAGAATGGTAGCGCAAAGGCAACAGCTTTTACAGGAAAAGAAATTGGAAAGGGCGCCGAAAGCAAAGGGGGAAATGTCTGGGCGTGGAAGAAGCCAGATGGAGAGCTGGTGCCTCTTCGAGGGAATGTACGGTTTGAGCATGTGGACTTCGGTTATGATGAGAATTGGATGATTCTGAAGGATATCAGCCTGTATGCCAAGCCGGGACAGAAGATTGCCTTTGTAGGCTCCACGGGAGCAGGAAAAACCACCATTACCAACCTGATCAACCGTTTCTATGATGTGCAGGGCGGTTCGGTTGTTTATGATGGAATTGACGTGCGGGACATCAGCAAAACATCCCTGCGCCATTCTCTTGGAATTGTGTTGCAGGACACCCACCTGTTTACAGGAACGGTTGCGGATAACATTCGCTTCGGCAAGCTGGATGCCACTCAGGAGGAAATTGAGCGGGCTGCGAAGATTGCTAACGCAGATTCCTTTATCCGCCGTCTGCCACAGGGATATGACACGATGGTAACTTCGGACGGTGCCCATCTTTCCCAGGGACAGAGACAGCTTCTTGCCATTGCCAGGGCGGCTGTGGCAGATCCGCCTGTGCTGATTCTGGATGAGGCCACCTCGTCGGTAGATACTCGTACAGAGGCGTTGATCGAGAAAGGAATGGATCAGTTGATGGAGGGCAGGACGGTATTCGTTATCGCTCACAGATTGAGTACGGTACGCAATTCCAATGCGATTATGGTGCTGGAGCAGGGAAAAATCGTGGAGCGTGGGGATCATGAGGATCTGCTGCAGCAGAAAGGGAAATATTATCAGTTGTATCATGGGATGTTTGAATTGAGTTGATGGGATTGAAAATTTGTGATTTGATTCAGAAGAACCAGAAGTAAAGGAACCTCGAGATTAGACCTGGAAAATTAGCTTGTGGGGGTCTGATATTGATATAGGAATATTTACAGAAAGCGAAAACAGAAGAGGGACAGGAAAAAGCTGATGCTTTATCCTGTCCCTCTTCTAAAACTTTCGTCCCCCTGAGCTTCCGAAAGTGAAATGTAATATGAGTTAAAATGTTAATAAATTATTTGTGAATACATTTTGCATATGTAATAGTATTGACTAATTTTATGAGAACATAATGGTTGCATTTCATACAGTGTTTAGCCTCATATCGATTAATAACACATCCACCATTACTTTGAGAGACATGATGATTGACATATCCACTCTCATAATTATGTGTGCATAAAATGGCTCTTGTTTCAAAATTAGAATCATCAAGTGGAATAATATTGCCACTCATGTCTTCAAAATAGTAGTTGTAGTTAGAAAAGATGTCTTCAGAAATGTCACCATAATCGAAATCAAAATAGCCAGAAGTAATGTCTGCAATTTCATGATCATCCACCGTTTGCATGGGTGTATATGCAAACACCGTAGTCCCGCTTAAAATCACAGAAGCCAGCACAGCTGCCACAGTACCGATCTTAGATGCCTTTTTGTTTCTATTCATAATGAGTTCCACTCTCCTTTTCATTGATTCTTTCTTGTCCCCCAACAAGTTGCTTCTCCAGACTACAGGAACCTGTCTGGTTCTTGCAGAAAGTCTTACGAGAGCTTTGGCGTAGGTTCTTCGTTCCTCATCGGAACAGCCTTCCGTAGCAGCTTCATCTGCAATATTTTCAGAAAAACGGGTGTAAAGTAAAAATGTCAGGATCGTTAACGGGTTAAAACAATGAAGGCAAATTGCTAACAAACAGATTAATTTTACAATCGAGTCACGGCGGCGCAGATATGAATATTCATGCCTGAGAATCATTTCTGACAGCCTGGAGTTTGGAAACTCAGCCGGAGCCACAATGAAGGGTTTTACAAACCCAACGGTATACGGCGTGTTCATTTCCAGAGAAATGCGGTACTCTACATTCCCGATTCCAGGTAAAGGATACGTTCTTATCTCCGTAATTCGTTTCAGCTTTCGCGTGAGCTGATGGTATTTGATTGTCTCGTAAATACTGAATCCTGCGATCACAAACAGCCAGCACAAAACGATCATAAGAATCCAATCAGGCATCCACACAGAAATTCCGTGATAAGAAACTGCTTCCTTGTCATCAAAGTTTACAAAATAGGAGATGGCGTTAAGAGAATTTGTCTCTTCCAGCACATCTAAAGGCAATAAATACTTCACCGTCTGAAAAGGTATGAAATATTCCACCAGACTCAGTAACACCAGTTTCCGGCCAAGCCGGTAAGAAAAGTTTTTCCGTTTCAAGAGCATCAGCAGGAGACAGACCAAAAGCGGCATCGTTCCTGCGATGCTCACGCAGATCCAAAGCATGCAAGTCACCCTCACTTATAATTTATCGATAAAATCGAGTAATTCCTTCTGATCCTTTTTGCTGAGTTTTCCCTCGTCAGCAAAGGCACAGAACAGACAGGCAAGTGAATCCTTGAACTCCTGGGAATATTCTTCCTGGGAGTCCCTGCAGCTGGATTTCTGGTGCTCCAGAATCTTTTCCTGGAAATCCCGGATCAGCTGGTCTCTTTTTTCAAGCTTGTGGCGCAGATGAAGATTATGTGCAAAGAAACCAAACGCGACCATAGGAAAACCAAAGGAAAGGACAATGGCCTTCACCAGATAAAAGGTTGCGGCGGGCTGGTCCATGGTGGGGATTCCACTAATCATGCAGACCAGCAGTGACAATCCGGTAAAGATTACAAAAAAGATACCGAATAACACTAAAATAATTTTTTTCATTAAGGACCTCCTCATTACTACGTAGAAACGGGATTCATGAAATATTTTTATTTCCTGCTCCCTTTACTATATATACGAAATTCAGAGGGGAAAATAACACGGAATCTGTAATTTTTTTGAAAATATTTTCGAATTAGCTAAAATTATGGTATACTCTTAAAGAACATCATTTAAAAGCACATGGATGTAAGTGCTTATGTGATAGAATTCTATTAAAAATAAACTGCGGCGATTGTTTCCTGGAAGCATTCACAGAGTGTTGGGGAGAAATAAGGCTGCAGCTGCAAATAAAAATTATGAGGAGAATATATTATGCCTAAATTTCTGATTATCGACGGTTCCTCCATGCTGTCTACCTCCTATTACGGAAACCTTCCCAAGTCCATCCTTTTCGCCAAGACAGACGAAGAGAAGGAGCGGCATTATTCGGAGATCTTACACACCTCCGATGGAAAATACACCAATGCCATGTTCACCATGCTCCGCACCCTTTTGGCAGTTTATAAGAAGGTGAAGCCGGAATATGTTGCCTTCACTTTTGATATGACAAGAGACACCTTCCGCCGCACCCAGCTTGGAGCTGACTTTTACAAGGCCAACCGAAAGGAGACAGCTCAGCCTCTGAAGGATCAGTTTGTACAGATGGAAGAGTTCCTCAAAGCCATTGGCTGTCCAGTATTTATGAGTCCGGATTACGAGGCAGATGACTACGCCGCCTCCCTGGTGGAGAAATTCCAGGGGCCGGAGCTTCAGACCTATGTGCTTACCAAGGACCACGATTACTTTCAGCTGGTAAGCGAATACACCCGCATGTGGCGTGTGGTTACAAGAGACAAGCTGGAGGCTCTGAAGGATGCCTACGGCATTTATGGAAAGGATGCCTATGAGGCGCTTCCTCCTAATGTATTTGAATACACCCCGGAAATTGTCCATTCCGAAGAGGGCGTTTACCCGGAGCAGATCCCGGTGCTTCTTGCCATCACAGGAGACCCAGGAGACGGCATTCCAGGCTGTAAAGGCGTTTCCTCTGCAGCAGCACCGTTAGTGGAAGAGTACCGCAGTTTAGATGCTATCTACGAGGCAATCGAAGATTGCGAGGGCGTAGCGAAGAAAGAGAAAGAGCTGAATACCTTCTGGAAGGAAAGCCTTGGCATCGGCAGAAGTCCGCTAAAAGCTTTAAAAACCAACAAAGAAATGGTTTATTTAAGCGAGCAGCTGGCAACCATGAAGCGTGACATTGTAATAGAAGAAAGCCTGGAAGACATGCGTCTGAACATCAATATGAAAGAACTGAAAAAGCAGCTGAAATTATATGAGATGAACAGCATTCTTGCAGAAGTTGAAAAATTGAATCCAGAGAAATAATAAATACAAAACCGTAATGAGAAATCGGACAGCTCATAGGCAGGTTATCTGGTGCCTGGCATATTATCAGGGATAACTACTATGATGGGCCAATAATAATTGCTGATTTCTCATTACGGTTTTGAATTATACATGGTGTATTGCGTGGAATTGAGCGGTTTATAACCCTTCCTTTACCAATTTCCCATCCTTCAAATGCAGAATCCTCTGATTGCTGCTGCCCCGAAACTGCAGGGAAATATCCTTCAGTTCCTGAATAAATTCCCCGTCCACCAGAATATCAATGCAAGAAAGCATACGATCCGTGTAAGGCGTATAGACCTTACCGCCAGGAGCCAGGTCCTTATCGAAAAGATATCCGCTGTAGCACCAGATGGATTTCTCCGGGTAAGTGCTCTTGATTTCTTCCAGAAGCTCTGCCAGAACCGGCTGGTTCTCCGGCTCGAAGGGTTCGCCCCCAAGGAGAGAGAAGCCCTCTATATAAGAAGGTGCCAGCAGTTCCAGAATCTTATTCTGAGTTTCTCTTGTGTAGGGCTCCCCATAATTAAAATCCCAGGTAGGGGCGTTAAAGCAACCCTTGCAGTGATGCCGGCATCCGGATACAAACAGGCTTACCCGCACCCCGGTACCGTCTGCAATGTCGTAAGATTTAATATTTCCATAGTTCATAACGTAATTCCCTCATTTGTGTGGCCTAAAATGCCGCGAATGATTTCAAAATTAGATTTCCTTTATACCTCTTTAACTACCTCTGGAAGAAGTGTTTATTTCTTTAAAATAAAAAGAAGAAAGAAGTATGTACAATATATATTGCCTTGTGACGCCTGATCCCGGTGTCTATATAAAACAAACCCGGACAGAAATCAAAATCATTCAATTTAGAAAACTGTCCGGATTTGTTTATAATTCATAGTATCTGCGCTAACTGCATTGCTTAGATTATTTTACAGATGCAGCACGCGATCCTTAATTTCCTGTGTACGTCCCTGGTTCCAGAACTGTGTTCCAATATAACCGCAGGTTCTTCTGGCAACGCTCATCTTATCCTGGTTGCGGTTGCCGCAGTTCGGGCACTCCCAGATCAGCTTGCCGTTCTCGTCCTCTTTAATCTGGATTTCTCCGTCATATCCGCAAACATCACAGAAATCGCTCTTGGTATTCAGCTCTGCGTACATGATGTTGTCATAGATAAACTTCATAACAGAGAGAACTGCCGGAATGTTCTGCTTCATGTTCGGAACTTCCACGTAGCTGATGGCACCTCCCGGGGAAAGCTTCTGGAATTCGGATTCGAATTTCAGCTTGGAGAATGCATCGATCTCCTCGGTAACGTGAACGTGATAGCTGTTTGTAATATAATTCTTGTCTGTAACGCCTGGAATAATACCAAAACGCTTCTGGAGACATTTGGCAAAACGGTAGGTGGTGGACTCCATTGGAGTTCCGTATACAGAGTAGCTGATGTTCTCAGCTGCTTTCCATTCTGCGCATTTGTCATTGAGACGCTGCATGACCTTCATGGCAAATGGACGAACCTCAGGATCTGTATGAGACTTGCCGTACATTCTCATGCACATCTCGTGGATACCTGCATATCCAAGGGAAATAGTGGAATATCCATCGTAAAGGAGCTTGTCAATGGTCTCACCCTTCTTAAGACGGGCAAGCGCACCGTACTGCCACAGGATCGGGGCAACATCGGAAACCGTTCCAAGAAGACGCTCATGTCTGCAGCGAAGTGCTCTGTGGCAAAGCTCAAGGCGATCCTCCAGGATCTCCCAGAATTTATCGAAATCACCCTCAGAGGAGCATGCCACATCAACAAGGTTAATGGTCACAACGCCCTGATTGAAACGGCCGTAGAATTTGTAGGAACCGTCCGGGTTCTTCTGTTTCTCCTCAACGGTAAGGAAGGAGCGGCATCCCATGCAGGTGTATACATTGCCGTTCTTCAGCTGGCGCATGATCTTAGCGGAAATGTAGTCCGGAACCATACGCTTGGCGGTACATTTGGCAGCAATCTCAGTGAGGTACCAGTACTTGGAATCCTCGTGGATGTTGTCCTCATCCAGAACGTAGATCAGCTTCGGGAAAGCAGGAGTGATCCATGCGCCGCGCTCATTCTTAACGCCCTGCATACGCTGCTTCATTACCTCTTCAATGATCAGAGCCAGATCATCACGGGTACGTCCCTCCGGAACCTCGTCCAGATACATGAAAATAGTCACAAACGGAGCCTGTCCGTTACAGGTCATAAGAGTGATCAGCTGATACTGGATGGTCTGGATACCGCTCTGGATCTCGTCCTTCAGTCTGCGCTCGGAAACCTTGCGGATGATCTCCTCGTCCATAGGCTCACCGCATTCCTTACGCTCCTCGATCACTTTATTGCGGATCTTCTGACGGCTGATATCAACGAACGGAGCTAAGTGTGCCAGGGAGAAGGACTGTCCGCCGTACTGGTTACTGGCTACCTGGGCTACGATCTGTGTGGTAACGTTGCAGGCGGTAAAGAAGCTGTGGGGCTTCTCGATCAGTGTCTGGCTGATGACGGTGCCGTTCTGGAGCATGTCCTGAAGATTGATCAGGTCACAGTTGTGCTCACGCTGCGCATAGTAATCGGAATCGTGGAAATGGATGATTCCCTCGTCGTGAGCCTTCACGATCTCCTCCGGAAGAAGCACACGCATGGTCAGGTCCTTGCTGACTTCGCCTGCCATATAATCACGCTGTGTGGAGTTGATGGTAGGATTCTTATTGGAGTTCTCCTGCTTGGCATTCTCATTGATCTGGTCAAGAAGAGAGAGGATATTATCGTCTGTGGTATTGGACTTGCGGGTCAGCTCTCTCTTGTAGCGGTAACGCACGTACTTCTGGGCAACCTCATAGCCTCGCATCTCCATAATGCCGGTCTCAACCATATCCTGAATGTCTTCTACATTCACTGCGTGTGAGGACTCCAGAGCACGGGTGGCAATCGTATCTGCAAGCGCCGTAATCTGGTACTGGCTCAGCTGATGGAGCTTGGGAACCTCCTCATTGGCTTTCTGTACTGCGTTGATGATCTTCGCCTTATCAAAGATGACCTCCACGCCATTTCGCTTAATGACGTTTGCATTGACTTCTGTGCTCATATTTATCAAATCCCTCCATATATTGTGTCTAAAAAGTATTTAAACAACTAAATGTTGTGCACTAACAATATTACAGGATTTTACAGAAAAGTCAAGGTGAAAACGGACGATTCTAAAAATCTGTGAAATGTGCCGAATTTTATGTATTCGAATAGTAAAGTGCACTGTTTTTCCCATGGAAAAAATATGGGATATACAGCAAAGAATCCCGCATATATGCAGGATTTATGGTGGCTTGCATAAACAAAGGGCTGCCGTGAGCAACCCTTCGTTGTGTTCGCATCTTTTTCTATTATACTTGGAAAAAAATAAAAATCAACCCTTGACACCGCCGGAAGTGAGTCCTCCAACCAGATTTTTTTCGATTCCGACGAAGAGGATAACAACCGGAACAATTGCATAGAGAGAAGCAGCAAACAGATACTGCCATTCGATCATATTGTATCCGTTGAAAATATTGATACCAACTGTCAGAGGCTTGAAGGTATCCGTAGAGATCAGGGTCAGCGCTACGGTATATTCGTTCCATGCGTTGATAAATACGAAAATAAGCGCTGTTACAATACCAGGTGCGGCAACCGGAAGCAGGATCCGAAGAAGCGCGTGTACACGGTTGCAGCCGTCAATGGTAGCGGCCTGCTCCATCTCCGGGGAGATGCTCAGGAAAGTACCGCGAAGGAGCCAGATGGCAAATGCCTGGTTAAATGCGGCATTGATAAAGATCAGACCGATGATGCTGTTGGTCAGATGGAACGCCATCATAACCTTGTAAATACCGATCAGAAGCACGACCGGAGCAAACATCTGGGAAACGATGACAAATCCCAAGAATGCGGTCTGGCCTTTGAATTTCATTCTGGACAGGGCGTAAGCAGCAGGAATGCCGCAGAGCATAGCCAGAAGAGTAGAACCGCCGGCAATGACGATGGAATTCAGCATGTAGCTGCTCATAGGTGCTAATTTCCACACATCTGTAAAGTTGGACCAGATGGCCTTAATAGGGAAAATGGTACCGTTTATGGAGAAAATCTCCGCACGGCTCTTAAGGGCGGTACATACGGTGACAAAGTACGGATACAGGGTAAAAAGGCAGATCAGAATGACTACCACATAAAGCAGTACCCGGAGCACGGTATTTTTGGTGTTTTTTTTCTTAGCTGAAGCATTGGTGCCTGCCATATCATTCATCTCCTTTCTTCAGTACGGAAACCATGTACAGGCTGGCGCAGAGAAGCAGAATCAGGAAGCCGATGACAGATACTGCCGCAGCCTGTCCCTGCTTGCCGTTGTAGAAGGCCAGTTTGTACAGATAAGTAACCAGGGTGTCGGTACGGTTGGCCGGGTCACCCTTGGTGATGGTCCAGATGATCGGGAAGGAGTTGAATACGTAAATAATATTCAGGATGGTGCTGATAGTCAGGTTCGGACGTACCAGGGGAATGGTGATCCGGAACATTTTCTGCCAGTAGGAAGCACCGTCTACAGCCGCAGCTTCATAGTAGCTTGCGTCAATACTCTGCAGACCGGAAAGCACGGTAAAGGTTACAAATGGAATGGTAACGAAAATACCGCAGGCAATCTCCCAGGCAAAGTATGCACCGGCAGTAGGCGTCCAGTTGATGGCATGGTCGATAATGCCAAGCCTCATCAACAGCGTATTTAAGGTACCGTAATCAGTGTCAATGATGAATTTCCAGATACTTGCCTGAACGATCAGTGTAGTCGCCCATGGGAAAACCACAACTGCACGGGCAAGCTTACGGCCCTTAAATTCGTTGTTGAGTAAGATGGCAAGGATAAAGCCAAGAAGCGTGGAGATACCGACAACGGCAACGGTCCACACAAGGGTGTTTTTCAGTACCATGGCAAAAACAGAGCTGCTGGTTACCTTGCGGAAGTTCTCAAGGCCTGCGAAGCCTTTGATCAGTCCGGCCTTGCTGACATCACTTAATGCCATGCGAAATACAAATACAATGGGAACCAGAATGAAAACTGCCATCAGAAGGACGCTTGGCAGGATCCAAATGTAGGGCTCCACTTTTTTGAATTTTTTCTTCACAGGGGATACCTCTCTTTTCGTATGTTTCGTAACTGCCTGTACCGTTACAGTTACCATGTTTCAAAAAAATGGACCGGACCAATCAGTCCGGCCCATTATCATCCTCGTAATGGGAATGTTACAGTCCTGGATCAGCCAGCGATCTCTGACTGAAGGTCGTCCAGTAATTCCTGAACATCACCGCCAAGAAGTGCGTTCTGCTCTACATTGATAACGCCCTGTTTTACATCTGCCCACTCAGCTTTTGCTGTTGGATAGAATTTACAGCTGTCTAAGATATCAATCCAGCTTGCCATGTCTTCGTTAGCTGCTGCGAGAGCCTCGCCGCCAGTCTTGGTAGCTGGAAGGAAGCCTTCCATGTCAACCCACTCTGTGTAGCGTGCATCATCATAGAAATAATCGAAGAATGTTGTGATAGCTGCTTTCTCTTCATCAGAGTAATCGTTATCGAAGCACATGAAACGGTCCATAACACCTGCGGAAACAGACTCGCCAGTATTGGACGGGATAGAAGCTACGCCGTAGTTTACTTCATTTCCGCCTGTAGCGATATATGTAGGTAAGCTGTTCGGAGCGATGAGCATAGCAACCTTGCCTGCGCCGAACATATCCTGCAGGTCATAACGGGTATCGTTAGCAGGATCGGTGTTGGTGTAGCCGGAGTTTACAAGATCGATTGCGTACTGGATTGCTTCTACGTTCTGCTCGCTGTTCAGTGTCCAGTTGCCGTCGTCGTCAACAAATCCGCCGCCGTTGTTCCAGGTGTAGTATGCGAATGCTGCCTGACCTTCGTCAGTGGTCATATCGATTCCCCATGGATAAAGGCTATCGTCATAAGCTTTGATCTTCTCGCAGGCATCCTTTAACTCGTCCCATGTGGTAGGAACTTCAACGCCTGCTGCATCAAGGATGTCCTTGTTGTAGTACATAGCACGTGCAGATGCAAGATCCGGGATTGCCCATACAGTTCCGTCTACCTCAGACTGTGCAAGGAATGCATCGTACATCTTGCTGTAGGTCTCCTCAGAAACAACGTCCTGGATCGGGAGAAGAAGATCATCTGCCTGATAGTCTGCAAATACGTCGATATTCAGAACATCCGGTGCCTCGCCATTGGCAATACGGGTATTCACTACAGTGTAAATATCGTTCCAGGAAACAACTTCTACGTTCAGATTGATGTTTGGATTGGCTTCGTTAAATTCTGTAACGAAGTTAGCCCACCAATCAGCTGTCTGCTGGCCATACTGTGCAGCGATCACGTTAATATCTACTTTGTCTGCGGCTGATGCTGTGACAGGGGTCATAGAAAGAGCCATGGATAAAGCTGCACCTGTTGCTAAAACCTGTTTCATTTTCATAAGTATTACCTCCCTATAGATACGAATTGGGGCAATCCACAGATACATCCTCGTATCATGGATTGCCTCTTTGTATTAATAGCATACAATGAATCGGTCATAATGTCAACAAAAATTATGAAAAAAGTCAACAAAAGCGACAAAAAAAGACGAAAATTGAAATGAAATGCACAATGGCAGGCAGGGGCGTTTGTGAAACCTGCGAAAATACTGATAAAACGGGTTTGACATTCCGGGGGCGGATATTATACAATGAAAAAAGAGCAGAACCAAAAAGCTGTGGGAGCTTTTGCTTTGACAGGATGGAGATTTTGAAGAAAGGAGCACGCAGTGCATTTCACGGCACGAAGGCCGGGAATCCTGCGAAAATAAAAAATGGAAGAATTATATGCAGCAATTGAGAAAAAAATTAAGGACGCCGGCTATCCGCGCCTGATTTCCGGGGAGGATGTGTACAATGACATCTGCGATCAGATCGAGGGCAAGGAGAACGGAACCTACATTTTGTTATCCAAGTTTGATGATGACGTGGTTTTTGAGTATCACATTACCGTGATGGATGATGATTTTAACCTGGGTGTGCTTACCATGAGGACACCGGAGGGTGTATTTGAGACAGATTTTGATGAATAATCATACAGAACGGCAATTAAGAAGTACATTGTAATAAGAAAGTTTATATTCAGAAAGAGTGCATAAAGATGAAAGTTTTAGAGATTGTTCTTCCCGTACTGGTGATGATCCTTCTGGGAATGGCCTGCCGGAAATGGAAGCTTCTGAATCAGAACGGAATTGATAATATGAAGGTTCTGGTGACCCAGATCATGCTTCCGGTTGCTATTTTTCATGCCCTAGCCACCTCCGACTACAATAAGGAAACGGGGATTCTGGTTGGCATTATGTTTGTAATGCTGGTAATTTCCTTTAGTCTTGGCTTTGCAATGCGGCCTCTTATGCCGGAGCAGCGCTACCGCAAATATCTGCCTTTTATGGTCAGTGTGTATGAGGGAGGTTCTATGGCCTACCCTCTTTACACCAGCCTTTGCGGAGCGGAGAATCTTTCCCAGATCGCAGTGCTGGATATTGCAGGGCTTCTGTTCGGGTTCAGTGTTTACATGGGAATGCTGGGACAGGTGGAGAACGGTGATAAGATCGATGTGAAAAAGCTGTTCGCCAGCGCCATCCGCACCCCGGCTTTTATTGCAAGCGTGCTTGGCATTCTTGCGGGATTATCCGGTGTGGTGCTGAAGATTCTGGAGGGGCCTTTTGCGGGAACCTACACAAGTGTGGAGAATATTCTTACAACTTCTGTGACTTCCATCATTCTGGTGGTTGTAGGCTACAGCATTGAGCTTGACAAAAGGCTGCTTTCCCCGTGCATCCGTACGATTGTGCTTCGCGTGATCCTGCAGGCGGTGATGATCGCGGGAGTGCTGCTGGCAATCCATTACATAGTGGGAGACCATCTGCTTCTGGACCTTGCGGTGATCAGCTACATGTCTTCACCAGCTACCTTCAGCATGCAGACTTTCTTAAAGAGCGAGGACGGAAGCGCCTACGTTTCCACCACCAACTCCCTGTACTGTCTGGTGTCCATTCTGGTGTATGTGGTGATGGCGGTTGTGGTTTACTGATTGTAAGGATTTCGGAAATTGTAAATTGGATTTGAGAAAATGGGAGAGCGGAATCTGGGAAATTTTCCCATCTCTGGTGCAGTCTGTATTTGCGGAGAACGTAGTGGCAGTTGTTTTTGTAATTTCCATCATTCTGAGTCTGGTGCTTCCAGAGAATATGGAAATTAAGAAAATGGGCGAGTGATTATTTGGAATTAAAAAATATTTTTAATATAGTATTTACAATGGTTATATGAAGTTATATAATAGGGATAACTTTATATAACCATTTTTTTGACCGGAAATAATGATAAGAAGGAGGATCAAGACCATGCTGAATAATCCGAAAATGCGGCTTGAGGAGATTGACAGCCGACTGAAAGAACTGCCCCAGGGAACCCTGACCTACAAGACCATCAATGGGAAGAAGCAGCCTTACATCCAGCGTACCATACAGGGCAAGTCCCAGAGTGTGTATGTGAAGCTGGAAGGCAGAGAGAAGATCCTGCTGGAATTTCAAGAGCGGAAGAGTCTGGAAGAGGAGAAGAAGCGGCTTCTGAAATATTATGAGACGCTGAAGGATATCCTGAAGGAGAATCCTTATCTGGATGCCCAGGTAGGCTGCGGCTACCAGGATTTTCGCGATTTTGCCTGCGGCCAGCAGTTTTATGTGGACAAGACTCATTTTATTACTCAGTGGCTGCGAAGCCGAGAAAAGGTCACTCTGATCACCCGGCCGAGACGTTTTGGCAAGACCACTCTTCTCAGTACGGTAGAGAATTTTCTGGATCCTGCATGTGCCGGGCATCCGGAATATTTTGAGAAGCTGAAGGTGTGGAAGAGCGAGCAGAGCCGGAAGTGTTATGGCACCATTCCCACAGTTTCCGTAAGCTTTGGAAGCTGTAAGGGGATGAATTATGCGCAGGCAGTTCGGGGGATGATCAGTGGCCTGTTTAACATGTATGAGATTCACAATGAACTTTTGAAAAGCGAGATACTGGATGCTGAGGATAAAGAAGCATATCGCTCTATGCGGGAGAAGCTCTGGCATCGTGAGAATAATAACATAGAAATGGCAATTCCCGAACTGTGCAGACTGCTGTACAAGCATTATGGAACCAAGCCAGTCATTCTTCTGGATGAATATGATACGCCGCTCTTGGAAGCTTATACAGACGGATACTGGGATGAGATGATCGGAACCTGCCGTCAGATGTTTCACAGTGCATTTAAAGAAAATAATTATTACAGCAGGGCGATTATTACAGGCGTAACGAGAGTCTCTAAGAATTCTCTGTTTTCAGACCTGAATAATATAAAAGTAGCTACAGTAACCTGTGATGAATACAGTGACTGTTTTGGCTTCACAGAGCAGGAGGTAAAGGATGCCCTGATGTGCCAGAGCGTAGACCAGATGCAGGAAGTGAAGAAGATGTATGACGGTTTTATCTTTGGCAGTCACAAAGATATTTATAATCCGTGGTCCATCTGCAACTATCTTATAGATGGAGAACTTCTTTCCTACTGGACCAATACCAGCAGCAATAAGCTGGTCGGGGATATTATCCGGAAGCATCCTATGCGCAGCAAGCATGAAATTGAGCAGCTTATGGCTGGCGAAGTAGTGCACAAGGAGATCAACGAGAATATTACGTTCCAGTATTTAGACGGAGATGAGAACAGCCTTTGGTCCCTGCTGCTGGCTGTAGGCTATATCAAGGCGGACAATGTCAAAAAGAAGGGCGAGATCACCGAATGCGACGTATCCGTTACCAATCAGGAAGTGATGGGAATGTTCCGCTCCCAGATCAGGGAGATGGTCAAGAATGGAGATTCTGTATACAGGGATTTTGTTTATGCACTGATGAACCATAAGACGGAGCTGTTAAGTGAAATTCTCACAGAGGTGGCGTATACCTCCATGAGCTATTTTGATACTGGCAAAGGCCCCGCTGAACGGACACCGGAGAACTTCTATCACGGACTGGTGCTTGGGCTTATTGTATCTCTGCGGGATCAGTACCGCATTGTCTCCAACCGGGAAAGCGGAATGGGAAGATATGACATTGCCATGTATCCTCTCCAGAAGGATTTGGACGCGTTTATTCTGGAATTCAAGGTGATGAACGAGAAAAAAGAGAAGGAAATCGAGGATACTGCAAGGAACGCGCTGCTTCAGATAGAGGAAAAAGCTTATGAGACAGATCTTCTGGCTGCTGGAATTCCCAGGGAAAAGATCTATAAGCTTGGAATTGCATTTGTCGGCAAGAACGCTCTGGTGATGGAACAGCAATGAAGCCATCACCGCATTTTTACAAAGGAGGAAATTCATAATATGAAAAAGAAAAAGTTCATAACCGCAGTCCTGTTAAGCTTTACCCTGCTTACATCCGGCTGTTCCATAGGCGGGCTGAACTCAGTGATCAATGAGCTGCATGGTTCCCTGGTGGGAAACAGCTATACCATAGACACCTATGACAATTACGGCAACAAGACTCTGGAGACTACTGGCAAGAAGATCAGCATCACCGGAAATAAAATTGAAACTGTCAGCTATGATGATACCGGCAAAGCCATCAAGGGCTACGACCTGTCATCAGTAATCACCATTACCATAGACGGCAAGGAGATCGAAAGCTGCGGCGACACCTGTATTTTCATGCAGGACGGCCTGAACCCGGAGGTGGATTTCATAGAGGAAGCCATCCAGAGCAGCAGCGCTGGCCTTACAGACAACGCGGCAGTTGCCCGCTACATAAACAAGTACAAGAACTACTTCGGCAAGTCCCGGATCGTGGTGATCAAATCCCAGCTTGGCCAGCCTATCACCGCATTTTCCGGCGACAATGTATATTGGGAAATCCCGGAAGACCTCCCCAAGATGACCAAGCTGATGATCGATGGAAAGGCTCTCTACATACACCGTGCCAATTACCAGATCATAGACAGCGACCTGCTGTAAAGCGTGTTCCAAAAATCATTCCTGTAATCTGCACGTACTACTTTGCCGAAGGGTTTTACGACTATGTATTAGCGTTATTTTTACTCGGGCGCAGCATGATCTTCGCCGTGAAGACGCCGTTATCACAGGTGAAGCTGCTGGCACCGCCGGTTTTTTCGGCGATGTGGCGGACGGACTGGATTCCGATTCCATTGCCTGTGCGTTTGGATGACTGGAAGATATCATTTTTCTTCCGGATTTCGCCGTCGAAGGTATTCTCCACCTGGATCAGAAGCAGATGATTGTAGTGAAGATAAATCTCCACGTTAATTTTCCTGCGGGAAACCTCTGTTTTCTGGCTTGCCTGGATGGCGTTTTCCAGAAGGTTAGAGAGCACCAGGCACATGTCAATCTCATCCACAGCAATATGGGAAGGCAGATCCGTTTTTGCATGGAAGGGAATGCTTTCCAGTTTGGCAAGGGCAGAGTAATAGCCAAGCACGCCATCCGCCGCCTGATTTTCACAAAAATGCAGATCCTGGCTTGGAATTTTGCTGGAAGCACAGGAAAGATACTCTTTTATTTTGTCCAGATCGCCGTTTTCCGCAAGGGCAGACAGCTGGACAAAGTGATGGCGAAGATCATGCCTGGCCTGTCTGGCTTCCTCAATGGCAGAGCGAAGATTCTCATATCTTGCCTGCTGCAGGGAAAGGAAATGATTCTCCTGCATAAGCCTTGCGTTTTTGTTCAGGCTGTTTGCTATCAGCAGAAACATGGCGTAGAAGAATACCAGGATCACCAGAAGAACCAGGCTGATCACAATATATCCCTGAAGGATCCGTCCGGTGTACAAGGTGTTCCGGTACTTTGGTACCATGAACAGATTCAGCGCAATGAAGATCAGAGGCAGGATCCAGAAGATATACCAGGTCTGTGCGAAATTTTCATCGTCCACCATAGTCCTTGCTGCATGGGAAGCAGGATACCATGCAGCTGCAAGAAAGAGCAGGCAGATTCCATTATAGAAAAGTCCTGTGCCTGTTCGGAACCACAGTTCATTTTCCGCAAGGTTAAGCCCTGCAGTGAGAATGGCGTTGAATGCCCTGGACAGACTGTTGACGCAGGCGAACACCGCGCACACAGCCAGGAAAATACTGCCGGATTTCCAGATGGTGACCCGAAGAGTCCTGTGGTAGACAGCCATAACTGCCGGCAGCAGAAAAATCAGCACAGGCAAGGTGGTAATCTGCAAAGTATAACATAATACACCACCTGATACACAAAAACCTGCAAGCAAAGGAAGCAGCCACACTGCCAGTTTGTGCAATGGCTGCCGCAGGTAAGTCCTTACAGGCAGATAGGCAAGCAGTAAGCCTGGAATGATCACTGTAAGTTCAAGAATCGGTCTTAGCATTTTGTCCATTGGAAATGTCCTTTCTCAGAGATCGTTTTTAAAGTTTTTCCTAGAGCCTTTTTCAAACACGCTCTAATGTTCTTTTTTAGTGTCCTCTCTGAAACAGAAACTCCATGAAAGTCTGTCTGGCATGTTTCACAAGTTTCTGGCTCACCGGGATCTGGTTCCCGTCATCCATCACGAATACCTCTCCGTCGAAATCAACCGCGTGTTCCAGATTGATCACAATACCTCTGTTGCACTGATAAAAACGAGGCTCTATTTTTAACAGGGCAAGGAAGGCCTCAAAGGACTGGCGGGTAACCAGTTCTTTTGTCTTTGTAGTATGAATGTGGATCATATGGGAAAAATGCTCCGCAAACACAATGCTCCGGAAGGGAACCTGTATGTTGCTGCCGTTCACTTTCACATCTATGTACTTCCCGGAATCGGGAATCCGGGAAAGAACCTCATCCATCAGTTCCGAGATTTCCTTCTCGTTATAAGGCTTTACCAGATAGTGCAGGGCGCGGACCTTAAATCCATCCAGCGCATGATCTGTGGAGGTGGTGGTAAAGATTAACAGACAGTCCGGATCAAATCCCCGAAGCTCTCTGGCAATCTCGATCCCATTTGCCCCGTCCATATAAATATCCAGGAACAAAACGGTAAAAGGCCGTTCCTTTGCGGCTTTCAGAAAAGTCTCTCCGTTTTCAAATTCTGTCAGGTCAGCATGAACCCCGCGCCTGCCAAGCTGCTGTTCCAGGCGGTCACGCAGCAGGGTACGCTCGCTGGCAATGTCATCTACAATTGCAATTCTCATATGTATTGTCCTCCCGGTTTGCGCACTGACTGGTTGATTTCTCAAACAATCCTGCGTGTGAAAATTTCTCCATCATCACAATTTTTATAAAAACAGTATAACACAAAACACCAGACCAAACCATTCCCCTTGCTGGCAATTCGTGCCATTTTTTACTGTTTCGTGCCAAACCAATTGAAAAACATTTGGATTTTCATATAATTAGTCTCAACAAGTGAAGGAAAAAATCAAGCGGAAAAGGAGGAGATTCGTGTATTGCATTGCTGTATTGATTGATGAAGAACAAAAGGGGCAGGATTATGCAGAATATATTTTGAATTACTGTGCCGACAGAAAGATATTTCCCCTGGTTCAGATTTATCAGGATCAGGAAAAGTTTTTTGGAGAGATACAAAAGACGGTACCAGCTATTGTGCTTCTGGCGCTTCCGGGGGTAGCAGGGCTGAATGCTGCCGAGCATCTTCGTTCCCTGCACCCCAAATGCAAAATAATCTGGTGCAGTGATCTGGATTTTTCCCTTCATGCCTTTAAACTGCGTGTGGAATATTTTTTTATGGAGCCCGTGGAGGAACAGAAGCTTTGGGAGGGGCTTACGGCATGTTTCGGACGTAGCAAAGGGGTCAAGAAATAATTTCAGGAAGGAAAAACACATGGGAGTACATTCAATTGATGCGGAAGACGATCAGTTCGCATACCGCTACGACACACAGCTTTTGATCGAGAGAAGAGACCAGGATCTGGTAAAAATCCATTTCCACACCAATGAGCCCTGGAAGATTCTGGAATACTGCAATTCCATCGGCGATATTTTTGATATTGTAGTGGAAGACATGATCCGCCAGGCCAACGGCCAGCAAGGCTAAGGAAGACCACAATGAAAAAAAGAGCATACATGGTATCCCAATATGGAAAATGTTACGAGCAGTACTGCCGGGAGTATTTTTACCATCCTTTCTTTTTACGAGGCAAGTGCACATCAGCTGGATGGCCCTGTTCTTTTGGAAAGCTTCCCTACCTTTGCCGGACCGATCATTTCCTGGCAGAAGTCATGCACGCCCGGCTGATCCGCACCAAAACTGAGGCCCTTGGCGGCGACTGCTGCGATTACTGGTATGTAGGCGACCAAAGTCCTGCACTTACGGAATATGAGGATCTGCCGAAAATATAAAGATGAGCCGTAGCGGGCTGCGACAACCGAATTCGGGTAAAATATACCGCAAAGTGGGGCGTGCAGATTGCAGGAATGATTTTTCAAACAAGCTCTAGCGTGCACGCAATCTTGAAATTACATAGAAGCATACATAGTATGTTAGAATAACATTCATAATATGATACCAGAGTATCAATCATATAATAGACAATGCAAAATGTAAATCCACAAGGAGGCGAAGCCCACATATGAAAACGAAAAAATTTTGGATCCCGGTCCTCTTAGTCGTTCTTATTGCCATTGGCTCTGGCGCATGGTTTTATCAGAAGTATTTGGAGAAAAAGGAAGAGCCGCCCATTCGTGTCATGTATATTCCCCTTGGCGACGATGACCACCTTATGATCGGCCAGAACAACGGCGACGTTTTTTCCATAACCATGCCGGACACGATCCTGGATGAAAACGGAAAGCAGATCACCTGGCAGGAGCTGAAGAGGGGAAACCTCCTGGATATTTACGGCGACGGCATTATGCTGGAATCCTATCCTGGCCAGTACCCCGGCGTAACCAGAATAAAAGTTGTCAGCCAGGGAGATCCTGCAGACGCTGACCAGTACCAGGATATTATCGACGAGATCTGGTCCCCAAGGGATTCTTCCCAGCTTCCCTGTCTGAATGTAGGATACACCCAGTCCTACGGCGTTATTAGCGCAGTGACCATGCAGGGAGGATACAGTTGGACTTACACAGACGAAGAGGGCGTGAGCCAGACCATAACGGCAGACAGTTCCAAGGTCACAATGTGGTCAGACCTTCCGATAATGAATATAGAGAAAGCCACAGACATGGAACTGTATTTTGACGAACAGCCAGTGGAAGTGACTGCTATAGCCTATCCGGCAGATTTTCTGGGCACAGAGGCTTCCGGGGAAGAAGGAGAGACTGCTTCCATAGAAACAGACGAGGACGGCAATTTTGTCCTGAAAAATGCCCGGGAAGGAATGATTTACCTCATCCGCGGCCAATGGGAAAACGGCTGGTCCGAATACGGCTTTACAGTCGCAGGCAGACAAAAACAGCTTTCCTCTTAATTCTTAATGAGGCACTGGAAAAACACTGCACAGCTTTTTCCCAGGCTATTGAAGTATTGGGGAATATTGCTTATAATAAAAATGCTTTATGAAAATGCAGACGGCACCGGGAAAACATGGCAGGAGACCCCCCTGTTTGCAAAGATCATCCATCTTGCGGATATGGTAGATATTATTGGAAACAGCAGAGGATTTTCCGGGCAGCAGTGGAAGCGGGTGGAGAATTACCTGAATCAGAATAAGGGACGGCTATTTCCGCGTATAATATGATTCTGATCAAGACTTACATTGAGCAGCTTCCTCCGGCACTGGAAGAATCTGCCAGCCTGGACGGAGCAGGCTATCTTACCTGTTTCTTCAAGATCGTCCTTCCGCTCTGCAAGCCGATCATTGCAACTGTTGTGGTATTCGTAGCGGTTGGCCAGTGGAACTCCTGGTTTGACAATCATATTTCTACCCGTGCAAACGAGAACTTGACAACCTTACAGTATTTACTGTACAACTACTTAAATGAGGCACAGAGACTTGCCGAACAGCTGAAGAATGCATCCAGTGGAGCAGACATGACGCAGGCTATGGCATCCATTTCCCCGAAAGGAATCCGAATGACCATCACCGTACTTGCATCCCTTCCAATCTTCGCACTGTATCCATTCATGCAGAAGTATTTCTCAAAAGGAATTATGGTAGGTGCTGTAAAAGGCTGATTTGTGAAATTGAAATAAAAGAGATGAGGAACCTCTGGTATCTGTTCATTCGGATAGATTCCAGGGGTTCTTTTGGCAAATAATGTAAGTTACATTTATAAATATGAATTTACACTGACTCATAATTACGATACAATTATAGCATCAGAAAAGATATAAAAAGGACACAGACAGTTAAGCTTCGATTGCCTGTGTTTTGTTTTGTAAAAAATAAAAAATTTTTGAAAGCAAATTCCCATATTTCAAGTCTAATAGTTATAAAAACGAAAAGGGGGAATAAAATGGATGCTTTGGTAACAGCAGCTAGAAATGGAGATAAAGAAGCGTTCGTTCAATTGATTCGGATGAATAAGCAGAGCTTGTATAAAGCTGCCTGGGTTTATCTTCGGAACGAACAGGACATTGCAGATGCCCTGCAAAATACGATCCTGTCCTGCTATGAGAATATACAGGGGCTAAGAGAAGTGAAATATTTTAAAACCTGGCTGATGCGGATTCTGATAAATGAATGTAAAGACATTCTCCGTCAAAAGAACCATGACACGGAACTGGATAATTTCGCAGAAGGGGTACACTGTGAAGAACTGGATCTATGCGAATGGAAACAATTGCTTTTATGTCTGGATGAAGAAAGCCGGAAAATCGTGGAACTCTATTATTTTGATGAATTTTCCGTAAAGGAAATTAGTGCTCTTCTTGAAATGAATAGCAATACGGTATCAACCAAACTTTCCAGGGCGAGAGCAAAATTAAAAGAGGTGATCAGGAGGTGAGGACTATGGATGAAAAAGAAATCAGAAAAATTTTAAAAGAAGAAACTGTGATACCGGACAATATTGATAGAGCTATGGAAGATGTTCTGAAGGGAATTTTGGATTCTCCAGATGAGAGAATGAGCAGCACGAAGAAGCTAATTGTAAAATCAGATAAAGGAAGATCCAAAAATTCAGGAAATAAGAAAAAAATAATCCGTATTCTTCTTCCGGTAGCTGCCATATTAGGTGTTAGCACCGGCGTACTTGCAACAAAACTTGGATGGCTTCACAAAGAACTGGAACAGCAGGGCGTTACAGAACAGGAAGCTGTTCAAATGGTTGTCACAGAACCAGATTCAAATGCAGAAAATGTGGAAGATGTGACTTCTTATCATATAACTCCAAAGGAGAAGGATTGGAACCAGTCTATGCTGTCTGTTACAGAAGCGTATTTTGATGGCAGCGGTTTAAGCTTTCTGGGAGAGCCTTCCAGGGAGGCGAAGAACTATACGATCAGCTGCCGTGACCATGCGACAGTGAATGGAGAAGATGCGCTTGCAGCTTTGAACAAGATAGACGGGGAAGATCTCTATTATGGACACATTACTCTGTATGATGATGCATTGACAGAGAAAATATTAAAAGAAGATTCCCAGGTAGAGCTTTCCATGACCATTCAGGCATATCCGGATTATAACGGCAAAATCTATTACACCTGGAAAGATGATGAAGCTTACAGAAAGATTTTTAAAACTGGTTCTTTTACAGATTCAGAAGGAATGCTGGCTTATGCACTGCCTGCGGAGGATGCTTACAGAGGATATACGCCGCAGACCCTTACCGTAACCCTTCCATTAAATGATGAAGTACGGGATATCATAGAAAAATACAGAAAAGAAGGAAAGCTGCAGGCGGAAGATACTGGAGTAGAACCCATTTCGGATTCCCTGGATGAGAATACACAGGAAACAACAGATTCAGAAGATCCTTCAGATGCTGCGGAAGCAAATGAGAAATATGATCCGGAAACAGCAGTATTACAGGTAAAGGAAAGCCATGTAACAGCTTCTCTGCCGGGAAAATCCGGAACTCTTACGATAGAGGCGGATATCACCGGAAGTACCACCGATGTTTCGAAAGGAATCCTGGAAAAGTACAGCGTATCAGAGGAAGAAATCTGCTCCTGGTTTGGCGGGGGAGACGGCTGGGAAAAATCCAAGACTGATAAAATGGTCTGGGAAAATAAAGAAAAGGGACTGCAGATATTCATTTCAGACGGAAGGATACAGTGTGATGGCTTAAGTGAAAAAAACCTGGGAGATTTAGGAAACAATACGGAAGAGGAGGAATTAAACATTATAAATCAGCTGCTTTCCAGAGCCAATTTAACAGGAACTTCTGTAAAGAAGTCAATCAGCAATATGACGGAAGGATATGATTATTACGACACAGAAATTCTGCTGAATGGAATACCGGCGGGCGGACTTTCCCAGCATGGTTATCTGGGAAAAGCAGGCTTTGGCCCTGAGCCTGGAGACTGTTATTTCAACATACCGATTCCGCTTCAGTTGAAAGTGGAAGAAACAGTTACTATGCTTCCTATGGAAGAAATTATGAAGTCAGTGGAACAATATGTAAAAGAGGGCAAAATTGGTCTCTTCACGGAACAGGACACTGCGGAGGAAGCGGAATCTACCACGATTCCCGTTACAAAAATCTGTCTGGAATATTATATTGATGAAACCGCAGAGGGAATCACTTACAGGCCTGTCTGGAGCTTTCGCTGCCCTTACCAGTGGAAAGACTCCCCGGATGAACAGGAACTGTTTTACATAGACGGAGAAACCGGGGCACTGATTCGGGATGCGTTTGGCTGGTAGAAAAGTAGGATATTATATTCGGTTGCGTCAAAAAAATAAATTACGTATACTTGTAGAAAATGTTCCTTAAAGCGGAGTTTAGTGAATCAAGGTGGACGCGTTCCCCCAGGTGTGCCGGGGCAGCCAATGACGAATTTCGGGAATTTGGCTCCGTCGCCTATTGACAGGTGGGGAAGTAAACTCACCCTATCGGGCTCAGACAGTGCATCCCCACCTGTCGCTTACTCGCCAAATTCCCGAAATTCGCCAACCGTCTGTCCCGGCACACCTGGGGGACCGCTGGCTATTGAAAACTATTCCCGCGATCTGCACATCCGAATATTGGAACGCACAGCGGTGAACTAACTGCTAACTACGGCTAAATCGTTCAGGAGAGCCTTCACGATTAAGCCTTCGTAAGCAGTGGATTTCATCCAATGTCATTAAGTTAACCTATTGTGCTACTTCAAATAAATTATGTGAAAACCTGTGCTCCTTTCGTTGTATTCCCTACAAATAGGATAGCACATTTTGTTGAAGTTTCTTTATATTTATTTTATCTAGCACAACAAGTTAATTTACTTCGGAGAATGGATAAAATCTATCCTTCTGATAAATCTCATTGCACTGCTTTTTCTGGTGCATGTGGTTTATATCGGAATAAGATGCTATGTGAAAGACTGGCGGGAAAAACGAGGACATTATTAAAGATAAACGGACAGCTAAAGATGACGCTGTCCGTTTTATAAGAAAATAATATGTTTTACATCAAATCCATCTTATCCCAAAGAATATTGCCATTGGCATCCAGATATTCTTCATCTACATGAATAGCTTCAACCTTTCCGATGAACAATTCATGTGTACCCGGCATAGTACTGTCTACAACACTGCACTCAATGCTTACCGGACAATCTGTAAGGATAGGGGCATCTACATAAGTTGCATCTTCCCATTTGATGTCGGCTTTTGCAAATTTATCTTCATCTCTTCCAGAAGCTGAGCCAAGATAGCCATATTCTTTTTTATAGCTCTTTTTCGGGAAATTGATTACAAAGCAGCCGGATTCCTTTACTATATGGTGGGAATATCTTGTAGGTGTGATGCCGACCATTACCATAACCGGATCAAGGCTTACATTGGCAACGAAGCCAACTACCAAGGCATTGTTTTTGCCATCTTTGTCCCTGCAGGAAACGATTGTCTGAGGGAGCGGCTGGACACAAAGTACAGTATTAGATGCTAATTATTTCATTGATTTTTACCTCCATGCGTTTTCAAAAATTGTAAGATAATCATCATCAGATAAAGGAAGCGGATCAGCAGTAATATCACCGCCTAAAACTTCGTGAACCTTGGCAGGATACAACTGTAATTCTTCCTTTGTAATTCCATCATCGCTCATCTTAAGATCGCTGCATCCGACCTCAGAAATAAGTTTATCAAGAGCTGCAATAAAATCTTTTCCACTTGTAGGATTGGCAACACCCATTGCAGCCGCCATTTTTATCATATTTTCTTCGGAAGCTTTCTTTTCGGCGAAGAAATCATAATAAGCGTGTGCAATTTCAATCAGACCGGCACCATGAATGAGGTTGTCATGGAAGCTGCCCATTACATGTTCCATAGTGTGGGCAGAAGTACACATCATATAGTAACCTGCAAAAGTATTTGCAAGAGCCATGTATGCACGGGCTTCTTTATCATTTCCGTCTTTTACTGCTCTTGGAAGATATTTTGCAACATATTCTATGGTTTTTAAAGCAAACATTTCTGCCATAGGATGGTGGTTGATATTTACAACCGTTTCTGATGCGTGGAAAAAGGCATCCATTCCCTGATAAGCAGTAAGCTTTGCTGGAACACTCATCATCAAGTTACTGTCAACAACAGAAAGTGTCGGGAACATAGATGGGAAGAAAATGCCTGTTTTTTCCTGTGTTTCATCATTGGTAATAACAGAAGCAATATCAACCTCGCTTGCAGTTCCGGCAGAAGTTGTAATACATACGATAGGTAAGGCAGGATGTGCCGGAGTTTTCTTTCCGCCACTTGCAGATAAAGAATAATCCCAGATGTTTCCGTCATTTGCTGCCATCAGTGCGATACATTTTGTACAGTCCATGATAGAACCGCCACCCAGAGCAATGACAAAGTCACAGCCATTTTCACGGACAGCCTTTGCACCATCCATGACATTGATATCTGTTGGATTAGGACGGATGCCTTCAAACAATACATGTTCGATACCGGCAGTATCTAATTCTTTTCCAGTGTTTCAAGATATCCATACTTTTTTACGGACTGACCACCAATTGCAATGAGTGCCTTTTTGCCCGGAAGCTGTTCACTATGAAGTTCACTCAGTTTTCCGGGACCGAAAAGCACTTTCGTAGGCATGTAGAAATTAAAATTATACATATTCAGTACCTCCTGTTTTAGTGAATTTTCCAGAATCTCTCTGAATCTGAAGTAATTATATAATTATGTTGTCAGGGAGGACACTATTATATGTTAATAAATATGGTGGTAATTTCTAATATATATTTTGGAGACAGAACATTATGATATAGATTTCAGATACTCTCTCGGGGGCATTCCGTAATATTCTTTGAATGCTTTGTAAAAGTTACTGTGATTGCTGTAACCGAGAAGTACAGAGATTTCCTCAAGTGAAAGGGATGTATTTTTCATCAGAAGAACTGCACGTTCCATTCTTTTTTCAAGCAGGATTTCTGTGAATTTTCTGCCGGTTTCTTTGTGAAGAAGCGTAGAAATATAGTTTGGATGGTAGGAAAAATGTGCAGCAATATCCTTTAAGGTGACAACATCAGAATGATCCCCCATATAGTTTATAATCTGTTCTGTAAGTGACTTTGTATCTGCTCCGTGCTTTTCTATTCGGTATCTTCGAGCAATTTCAAGTAACAATGTCTGGAGCATTGATTTTAATATACGCTGGGTATCTTCCTGTTTGTCAGCATATTCTACTACCATAAGTTCAAGGATTGTGCGGATGGCATGGTCTTTCGTAACAGGCAGATGGATATATTCGTCTGAGAATTTATTGGTCTGTGGCTCGATAAAGAAACGGAAAAGGGCAGAATCCGTATATACTGTGGGTAAATATTCCCGAAAAAAGGAATCTTTACGGATAAGAACACCAATAATCACCACATTTTCATTGTTGTCAGCACGTAGGGCATACCCACTGTAAGGCTGTCCGATATAGCATTCATCCTCGTTTATTGTGATCAGATTATTATATTTTTCGGATAAAGCCTGATAGCTGTTCTTATATGCATAGTTGATAAAGAAAAAATCCTGCCTGTGAAAGGGTTCATGTATCTGTTTCCCTTTGAAAACGCATATCAGCACATCCTCATCATCCGGACCAGGCCAGTAAGAGGTGACATCTCCGGGCACACCGGTATTCATCTGATGAAAGGTCAGGTCAAGAGAATTAAAAGCAATTCCCAGTTTGTTAATGGCGAGTTCAATATATTTATTACGCATAAGAAGGACTCCTTTTTTATAATCTGTCCCAATTATATATCATGATATTAGAAAACGCCACCTCAATTATTAAGAAATGATAGTGACTGGCTGACCACCTATATTTAAAATAAAATCATAAGTTGAGATTAAAATACCATTTGAAATTTGGAGGAAAACAGGTATGAACAAAGCTGCTACTTTGGACATGACGGAAGGTAAAGTAATACGGGTACTTCTTGTGTTTACAATTCCCATTTTTATCAGCAATCTGTTTCAACAGTTTTATAATGTTGTAGACGTGGCTGTGATCGGACATATTTTAGGAGATAATGCGCTGGCAGCAGTTGGAGCAACATCATCTATTTACAGTCTGGTAATCGGATTTATCAATGGAATGTCAAATGGTTTCTGCATAATAATTGCAAGATATTTTGGTGGAAATGAACAGGATAATTTCCAAAAATCTGTGCAATTTTCAATTATCCTGTCCATTATAACAACCGTTATTCTGACGATTGCCTCAATACTATTTTTAAAACCATTACTTCGTTTGCTAAACACACCTGTTGATATTTTAGATTTATCTCAGAGCTATATTTCAGTTATCATGCTGTTTTGCTGTGTTACTTTTGCATACAATCTTTTGTCTTCAATACTCCGGGCAATTGGAAATAGTTATATTCCACTGTATGCACTGATTATCGCATCTGTTTTAAATGTAATACTTGATATCTTTTTTGTGAAAACACTTAATATGGGAGTAAGGGGAGCAGCCTTCGCAACAGTAATAGCACAGGGATTTTCCGCACTTTTCCTGTTGATATATATAGCAAAATACTGTCCATTGCTGCATATAAATATTCGTAAATTTACCATCAACTGGACAATATTACTTGAACTTTTAACTACTGGATTTTCAATGGCGATGATGCTTGTTCTGACTAATATCGGTACGGTTATATTACAGGGAAGCATTAATTCCTTTGGCACATCCACTATTACAGGCCATACAGCCGCAAGAAAATTTCATGATCTGTGTATACTTCCGCTTGGCACGATATGTACATCTTCAGCAACATTTGTCAGTCAGAATTATGGTGCCAGAAAAAAGGAACGTATAAAACAAGGTGTTTCAGCCAGCATTTTTCTCGGAACTATCTGGAGTGTTCTTGTACTGATGATTGTGCTGATTGCCGGTCGGCAACTGATCTATGCACTTACCGGATCTACAGATGCAATTGTTATCGGAATATCTATGAAATATTTATATTGGAATGTTCCGTTTTATGCGGTGTTGAATATTTTACTTATTATGAGAAACTGCCTTCAGGCATTGGGAAATAAGAAACTTCCTGTAATTGCCAGCATAGTAGAACTAATAGGAAAGTTTGCAGGAGCTTTCCTGCTTTCACGAATGATCGGATATCTGGGAATCTGTCTGACAGAGCCGATTACATGGATTGTATGTGTACCGATTGTATTAGCAGGATTTGTGCAAAAAATCAAACAAATTTCAAAAATATAATAAGAAAAGTATTAAAAATATCAGGAGGCTTATTATGACAGAAGAAGAAAAATTAGACGCAGGACTTTATTATGATTTCTGGGATGTCGGAGTAAATGGCAGAAAACTGAATGCAATCAAATTCTGCCGGGAACTTCGCAGAATGCAGGATGCAGATGCGACAGAGGATGAACAGGCTGTATTGATAAAAAAATATTTTGGTTCGGTAGGCAGTGATGTGTGTCTGTGTCCAGGCTTTATGTGTGACAGCGGCAAAAATATTCATGTTGGGGATCAGTTTCTTGCAAATTACAATGTCACAATTCTTGATATCATGCCGGTGCATATTGGCGATTATGTGATGATCGGACCAAATACTTTGATTACGACTGTAAATCACCCAATCACCCCAAAAGGACGCAGAGAACACCTTGGCATTGGCAATCCTGTTACGATTGGAAATGATGTATGGATTGGCGGAAATGTGACCATTCTTCCGGGAGTGACAATTGGCAACAATGTGGTCATTGCAGCCGGAGCTGTGGTAACAAAAGATGTGCCGGATAACTGCGTGATAGGCGGGGTTCCGGCTAAGAAGATAAGAGATATTGAGAATGATGTTTTATAATATTGGCAGAATAGGAGAACCATTGTTATGAGGAAAAAGATAGTTTCCATATTAGTAATCATACTATTTGTACTTACAATAATTGTAAAAATCGGAGCTTCAAAGAACATCAATAATGTTACTTGTACAACTGAAAGCAATAAGCAACAAACCATAACAGAAGAAACAGATGATGTTATAGAAAAAACTGTAACATCAGATGATAATGTGCCAGATATAAGTCCACTTGAGACAGCACAGTCTAAAGATAGTCAGGTAAATGGAAAGCTGAAAATCAGTATAGATTTTAATCGTTCAAGTACACCGGCTTCTAATCAGTATGCCGTGTGGATTGAAGATATGGATGGAAATGTGGTAAAAACTCTTTTTGTAACCAATTTTACTTCCAATGGAGGATATGCAGAGCGTGAAGACAGCATTCCTACATGGGTTGCTCATGCTAAGCCCTCTGATATGGACAAAACACGAATTGATGCCATAACAGGAGCAACTCCTTCTACCGGGACACACTCTTATATCTGGGATGGAACAAATGATGACGGAAATATAGTTGCAGATGGTACATATATGTTTTATGTCGAAGGAACTTTATACTGGTCGAGCATAGTCCGTTATGAAGGAACAGTTAGTATGGGTGATACAGAAAGCTCAACATTAGATGTGAAAGCAGTGTATACAGAAGATACAGAGCAGAATAGAAATATGCTGTCAAATGTTACGGCTGATTATATAACCGAAAATTGAAAGGTTCTGAACAACTAAAAGATAATCAAGAGTTGATTTATATTCATTTGATTATCGCAGTTTTTAATTATAATTCAAGAGAATCTTCGGCATCTACCCACATCTGCAAATTTCCATCAAGATATAATTTTGCATACTCAAGTGGTTCATCAATAGCAAGTGCGTTTAATGCACAGTCTGATCCGGGTGTAGTTTTTAAATTTTTTTCTGCTTCCCAACAGTCAATGCGAAGCATATAGCCTGCACTGGTATATACATCAATGCTGTTTCTGCGTGGATTGTATTCTGCAAGTATCGTTCTCATCGCATCTTATCTCCTTGTCGTTCAATCAATCATTTGTTACAAAAATCAGAAGCATTTCAATCAGTTCACCATGTCACTTTTATTTTGTGTTATACTGTTTTATAGATTTTTCTTGCCCTTGTATTTGCCCTTATCAGAGTTCGTAAACACTGGTGGGACGATATAACACAAGGGAAACAATAAGGGAAAGCTCACCTGCGACAAATCCAGTGTTTTCAATGGTTTGCGGAGAATTTAATAACAAAATATAACAGTTATTAAATTTCTTAAAACAGGTGAAATCTCAATCGGGATTTGTGGAGGCAAATGTATGAGCGAGTGGAATGCTGTATTATATGATAGTAAGCACGACTTTGTTGCCGAATACGGAAAAGGACTTTTAGAATTTGTGCCTGAGAATAAAAACCAAAGTATTTTAGATTTGGGGTGTGGAACGGGAACGCTTACTGTACAGCTATCGAATTTTGCAGATATAGTTATTGGTGTTGACAGCTCTGCAAGCATGATAGCAAAGGCGAAAAAGCAATATTCCAATATGCAATTTGTGGTTTGTGATGCACTTGCTTTGCCATTTGAGAAGCGGTTCGATGTGGTTTTCTCGAATGCAGTTTTCCATTGGATAGCTGACTATGACGCTTTGTTAAAGCAAATCCATAAAGTGTTGAAGCCAAATGGATTGTTGGTTTGTGAATTTGGCGCAAATGGCAATATTGCAACCATTGAGAATGCCTTTATAGATGCTTGCCGCGATTTTGAATATGAATATAAGCCAAGATTTAATTTTTCAACGAGTGGACGGTTTGCGGACTTGTTGGTGAAGAATGATTTTGTGATTGACAAAGTGTACGATTATGCAAGACCAACACCGCTAAAAGATAACGAGAGAGGATTAGCTAATTGGATGAAGCAATTTTTTGCATCCGATTTAGAAATGATGCTGGAAAAGATGCAGAATGAAATCATTAAAAAAGTCGAGGATTCAACAAAAGAATCTCTTTGGAACGGTAATGAATGGATTGCCGATTACCGCAGATTAAGAGCAATCGCACATATATAAATTTCATGATCTCTCGGAATTCTGATTGATCATGCCAGCGAAACTCTGGCAGTGAACTTTGAAAAGTAGATATTGTTTCTGGAACAAAAAAACGGCATGAGAAATAAACATAGCTTTCATTATGGCTCTAAGCGTGGTATGATAGTCAATAGGATTATGCTACATCCAAAATCAACTTTCTCAGGGGAGATTCAGATGGCAGATCCCATGCATCCAGATGCTGTAACATCAGGATGTGA